>NZ_JBSGFQ010000048.1:44421-91169 GCF_053603495.1 Nonomuraea sp. NPDC004186
GGTGGCGTGGCCGAGCCCGAGCAGGTGATCCACGGCGGCGCGGACGCCGGCAGCCTCGTCCATGCCGAAGGTGGGGTGCCGGTGCGCCGCCCTGCTGTCGGCGATCACCACCGGCACCTCCTCGGGAAGCTGCAGGTGCGGGGTGTCGAGCACCCGGGCCTCTATCACGATCACGCCGTCCACCGCGCGGTCGGTGAGGCCGCGGACGGCGGCGCGGATGTCCTTCTCGGTCGGGCCGTTGACCATCGCGACGCTCACCGAGTAGCCGCGGGCCTGGGCGCCGGTCACGACGGCCTCGAGGATGCGGACGTTGAGCACGGCGCTGAGGTTGAACATGACGACGCCGATCGTGCCGAACCGGCCGGTGGCCAGCGCCCGCGCGGCGATGTTGGCGCGGTAGCCGAGCTGTCTCATGGCCGTCTCGACCTTGAGCCGCGTGGCGGCGGTCACCCGGTCGTTGCCGTTGACGACCCGCGACACGGTCTGTCCTGACACACCGGCGATCTTGGCGACGTCCGCCATCGACGGGCCGCCGGACGCCCCCGTCCCTGGTTGCCGAGCCACGCGGGGTGCTCTCCCTTCCTCGTAGCAGCGCTGAACAAGGTCAGGCCAGGCCCTGGTGATTGGTTCCTTCGAAGTCGCTCAAGGACGTGTCGTAGTCCTTGCCGCCGACAGCGTACATCGACGTCATCCAGTGGTGGAAATTGTCGCCGGAGGCCCGAAGCCGCTGGTAGAGGCGACCGATCAGCGCCGACTGGACCTCGCCGAGCGCCGGGTCGCCGTAGCGGTTGGTCAGCTCGGACGGATCTTCTTCCAGGTCGTAGAGCTCGTTGACGCTCTCCGGGTTGACCACCAGCTTGAACCGGCGCGTGCGCAACATGCGCTGCGGATAGGGGAAGTGGTGGCCGTGGAACTCCGCGGTGATGTCCTCGCGCCAGCCGGCGGGCTCCTCCCCCAGCGCGAACGGCACCAGGCTGCGGCCGTCGGCGCCCGGCTCGGGGCCGGCCCCCGCCAGGTCGAGTATCGTCGCCGTGAAGTCGACCAGGCTGACGAAGGCCCCGGTCGACGCGCCGCCCGGCGAGCCGGGGACGCGCAGCAGGCCGGGGATGCGGTAGATGTCGTCGTACATGGCCGGGCCCTTGTCGTGCAGGCGGTGGGAGCCGGTGAACTCGCCGTGGTCGGCGGTGAAGGCCACCGCCGTGCTGCCGGTCAGGCCGAGCCGCTCCAGGGCCTCGGTCAGTCGGCCGACCTGCTCGTCGATGAGCGTCACATACCCCCAGTACGCGGCCACGAGCCGGCGCGCGGTCTCCTCGCCGAGCGTGTCGTGCGTCCAGTGCTCGCTGTAGCGCCGCTGGACGGGCGGCTTGTTCTCGAACGTCTCCTTGATCGACTCGGGCAGCTCGACCAGGTCGGGCGAGTACATCTCCAGGTACTCGCGCGGCAGCAGGTAGGGAAGGTGCGGCCCGTAGAAGTGCACGGCCATGTAGAAGGGGCGGCCGTCGCGGTGGAAGTCCTCGGCGTAGCGTTCGAGCCGGTCGATCGTGCGGTCGGCGAGGAAGCGCTCGAACGTGGCCTCCCCCGGCTGGTGCAGGACGCCCGCGAGCAGGTTGCCGGGCTCTCCGTTGGGGAAGACCCCGCGCACCTCCTCGCTGATCTCGGGTCCCGGCAGGTCGTGGCGCTCCAGCCAGGCCAGGTAGTCGGGGTGCCCCACCGGGTTGTGCCAGCCCGGGTAGTGGGCGCCGTCGAAGCCGAACTCACCGGGGCCGCGCCGCCGCCCGACGTGCCACTTGCCCTCGATGCCGACGTTGTAGCCGTGCTCGCGCAGGCGGTGGGAGAAGGGCGTGAACTCGTCCGACAGCTCCTCCGAGTACCCCACGTTGCGCTCGTAGTTGGCCAGCAGCCGGTGCCGGAACGGCAGCACGCCGGTCAGCAGGCTGGCCCTGGCGGGGGTGCAGATGGCCGACGGGGTGAAGCAGGCGTCGAAGCGGGTGCCCGAGGCGGCCAGGGCGTCCAGGTGCGGTGTGGACACGTGGGGGTTGCCGTAACAGCCGAGGGTGTCGACGCGGTGCTGGTCCGTCATCAGGAAGAGCACGTTCGTGGGTTGGCTCATCGGGCCTCCATGCTTGTTTCCGCAAACATCGGAATCACCGTCAGCAGCGGGGATCATGGCGCCTGAGCTGCAGCTCAAAGAAACCTCACCGTCATGACCTTGACGCTGATAGGTGGCGGTCATAGGTTAGCGCAAACATGGAACCGCTTCACGGGGGTCCCTGAAGGTTCAGGGCTGGGCGGGATCGTGACCGACTCGACGACGAAGAGGAGTCGCCATGGGGTCGCATCGCCGAATCCTTGGAACCCTGCCCGATGTGTCAGGCGCCGGGCGCCGTGACGTCAGCCGCCGCCAGTTCCTCGGCGGCACGAGCGCCGCCGTCCTGGCGGCGGCGCTGACCGCGTGCACCGGCGGCGGGCAGCTGAGCCGCCAGAGCCAGGCCGCCGGTAACGCGCTGCAGTGGTGGGACCAGTTCAGGCCGCTGACCAAGATGCTGGAGAGCGACCTCTTCAGCCCCTACGAGAAGAGCCACGCGGGCGTCACGATCGAACGGCGCCAGATGGACGCGCCCGACCTCGGCCAGGCGCTGCAGGTGGCGCGGCGCAGCAACCAGATGCCGGACGTGCACTCGCTGGCGGGGCTGGGCGCCGTATCCCCGGCCGCCCTGGTCAGCGAGGGCTGGTTCCAGCCGGTCGGCAAGCTCGCCGACTTCGCCGGCAGCCCGGTCGCCGGCCAGCTCTACGACGGCATCCACCGCTTCAACGGCGAGATCTACTCCTTCGCGCCGTTCTCCGGCCGGAATCACGAGGCGGTGCCGTGGTTCAACACGGCGCTGCTCAAGGAGGCCAAGGTGGACCCCGAGGACGAGCCGGCCACCTGGGACGACCTGCGCGACGTCGCCCGCCGCGTGACCAAGGGGAACGCCGCCGGCGCGTACGGGATGGTGATCCCGCTCAAGGACCCCGCGTACCTGGCGGCGCTGGTCCACCGGCTCGCGATGACCGCGGGCGCCCCCGGGCCCGGCGCCATCGACTGGAAGACGGGCGAGTACGTCCACGACTCCCAGCCGTACATCGACGCCGTCGAGTTCCTCGTCTCGCTGCAGAAGGACAAGGTCGTCCATCCGGCGTCCGCGTCGATGGGCCCCCGCGACGCCCGCGCCCGCTGGGCCGCCGGGCAGGCGGCCATCTACCCGTGGGGCGCGTGGTTCGTCGGCGGCCTGCGCGTGGACGAGCCCGAGGCGGTCGAGCGCGGGGTCGGCGTGTGGCACATCCCGTGTCCCGAGACCACCAGGAATTTCGTCTACAGCCCTCCGGCGCCCGGCACGTTCTGGGTGTCGAAACAGTCGAAGAAGGCCCAGACCGCGGCCGAGGTGCTGCTGCAGATGACCACCAAGGAGTTCCAGCTCAAGCTGGCCGCCGCCATGGACCAGCCGCCCGCGCTGGCCGAGGTGGTGGCGGAGGCGCAGGTGCACCCCGCCTACCGGCAGTGCGTCGCCAACTTCCAGGACGACGTGCGCATCGGACCGGTGCCCGAGGTCGGCACGCCGGGCGTGTGGCAGGTGCTCGCCGAGATGCGCGACATCCATCCCGACCTCGGCGACATCGTCCAGTCGGTGCTGACCGGCTCCAACTCCGACGTGGGCGGCCAGCTCCGGCGCTACAAGGACCAGCTCAGCACCGAGCGCGAGCGTGCCATCAAGGCGGTCAAGGAGGAGAAGGGGGTCGAGGTCGGCCTCGACGCCTGGGTCTTCGCCAACTGGGACCGCAAGAAGGACTACGAGCAGCAGGACTACGCCGGCCGCTGAGGGGCGGCCGGACAGGAGCACCATGACGACAACCCACGGGCAGACCTCCGCACACCCCCGGCCCGGACGGCTGAGGCGCCTGCGCAAGGACTGGTGGATCTACCTCTTCCTCCTGCCGACCCTCGTCGGGTACGGCGCGTACACCATCTATCCCCTGCTGGCGTCGTGGTGGTTCGCGTTCCTCGACTGGCCGGGCTTCGCCGACGCCGGGACGTTCATCGGCGTCGAGAACTTCGCGCGGCTGATCGAGGACGAGCTGTTCTGGAACGCGTTCTGGAACTCGATCGTGTTCCTCGTGATCGCCGTGCCGCTGCGGGTCGGGCTGGCGCTCGCGCTGGCGATCGTGCTCAACCGGAAGAAGACGCCGTTCAAGGGCTTCTTCCGCACGCTGTTCTTCCTGCCGGTCGTCACCACGGGCGCCATCGTCGGCATCGTGTTCACGCTGCTGCTGGACGCCGGCGGCCCGGTGAGCATGTCGCTCGTCTGGGCGGGCCTGATCGAGTCGCCGGCGAACTTCGCCGCCGACGCCGGCACTTCGCTCTTCGCCGGGATCGCCGTCTGGGTGTGGAAGTGGCTGGGCATCACCCTCATCTACTGGCTGGCCGCGCTGCAGACGATCCCGCAGGGCGTCCACGAGGCCGCGATGATCGACGGCGCGGGCCCCTGGGCGGAGTTCCGGCGCGTCACGCTGCCGCTGCTGGTGCCGTTCCTGGTGATCATCACGTTGATCGACACCGTGGCGGCGTTCAACGTCTTCGACCTGATGCAGACCCTCACCGGCGGGGGCCCGTCCTTCTCTTCCGAGGTGATCGAGATCTTCATCTTCCGTACGGCCTTCCAGGCCACAGTCCCCCAGCTCGGATACGCCTCGGCCGCGGCGGTGCTGTTCGGGCTGCTCACCATGGTCCTCGCGATCGCCCAGGCGCTGGGCATGCGCTGGGCCAGGAGCCGGATGGGGTCGGCATGACCGCGCCCGCGGACACCCGGCCCGCCCGCCGCCCGCTTGTCGGACGGCCGGCCCCGCGCCGCCGGCCGAGCACCGGGCAGGTGGTGACCGCCGTCCTGCTGCTCGTGCTCGGCTGCCTGTGGGTCTACCCGTTCGTCTGGCTGGTCTCGGCGTCGCTGAAGACCTCTCCCGAGATCTTCGGCACGGGGCTCGGTCTGCTGCCCGAGGAGCCGGTCTGGGAGAACTACGCCCGTGCCTGGAGCGAGGTCGGCTTCGCCAGGTATCTGGTCAACACCCTCGTCATCACCGCCGGCACGGTGGTGCTCGTCGTCGTGCGCAGCGCCCTGGCGGGCTACGTGCTGGGCCGCTACGACTTCGTCGGCAAGAAGTTCGTCATCGGCCTGTTCCTGGTCACGTTCTTCCTGCCCGAGGGCTACACGATCATCCCGATCACCCAGCTCACCGACCAGCTCGGGCTGCTCAACACTCACGCCGGCGTGATACTCGGCCTGGGCGCGGGCGGGCAGATCGCCTCGACCCTCCTCTACGCCGGGTTCTTCAGGAAGCTGCCGAAGGAGCTGGAGGAGTGCGCCCGCCTGGACGGCGCGGGCCACTTCACCGTCTTCTTCCGCGTGATGCTCCCGCTGGCCTGGCCGATCACCGCCACGGTGGTCATCCTCACGTACCTGTTCGCCTGGAACGTCTACCTGCTTCCGCTGGTGTTCACGCTCAGCGACTCCGACCTGCGGACGCTGGCCGTGGGCATGACGGTCTTCGTGGGCGAGCGGGAAACGGACTGGTCGGGGATGGCCGCGGCCGCCGTGATCTCGCTGATCCCGGTGATCGCCGTCTTCGTCGTCCTCCAGCGGAAGTTCGTCGACAGCATCGCGGGAGCGGTGAAGCAGTGACAGGAACGGAGTTTTGAAACATATGTCTGTCCATGGCCGTGAGGCACTCGTGACGATCGACACTCGCCGCCCGGCGGGCCGGATCGACGACGACGTCTACGGACATTTCCTGGAATCGGCGTTCTTCGGCAACATCGAGGGCGGCGTGTTCGATGAGGGCTCACCGCTGTCCGTCGCCGAGCCCGGCCTGCTCAACGGCGTCCGTACCGACGTGCTCGACCTGGTCCGCGAGCTGGGCCCGGGGCCGATCCGCTGGCCGGGCGGCAACTTCACCTCGGCCTACCACTGGGAGGACGGCATCGGCCCGCGCGAGACGCGGCCCAGCCGGCTGGAGCCGGCCTGGGGCGGGCAGGAGTCCAACCGCTTCGGCACCGACGAGTTCCTGGCCTGGTGCGAGGCGGCGGGCGCGGAGCCGTACCTGGTGCACTCCTGCCGGAGCGTGGACGACGCGGTGCGCTGGGTCGAGTACACCAACTCCGCCCGCGCCACCACGCTCACCGGCCGCCGCGCCGCGAACGGGCGGGCCGAGCCGTGGAAGGTGCGCTACTGGGGCGTGGGCAACGAGGTCTACGGCCCGTGGCAGATGGGCCACCGCACGGCCGAGGAGTACGCCGCCGCCGCCCGCGAGCACGCCCGGTTCATGCGCCTGGTCGACCCCGAGATCCGCCTGATCGGCGTCGGCATCCCCTGGCAGCAGGAGCAGTGGACGCGCCCGGTGCTGGCCCGCGCGGGCAAGCTGCTGGACTACCTGTCCCTGCACCTGTACGGAGCCGGCACCCACCTGTGGACCGGCGACGACTACGACGCCGTCGTGGCCCAGGCGCTGTACTTCGAGCGGGAGATCCACGCCTACTCGCGGCTCGTCACCGAGCTCGCCGCCGAGGTGGGCCTGGAGCGCCCGCCCGCGCTCGCGCTCGACGAGTGGACCATGCGCCACCTCGAACCCGAGGACTGGCCGCAGCCGCTGCCCGGCGACGACGGCGGCGTCGCCGAGCGCGAGCTGCCCGAGGCGGGCGACGGTCCGGGACGCCGGGTGCGGGTGAACCGGTGGAGCCCCCGCACGGTCGCCGACCTGGTCTTCTGCGCAGGAGTGTTCCATGCCGTCCACCGCTCCGCCGCTCTGCCCGCGCCCGTGTCCATGGCCAACCCGGTCAACCTGGTCAACGCCAACGGCCTGGTGGTCGCCCGCCCCGGTGGCGCGCTGCGCTCAGCGATCTACCACGTCTGGCACCTCTACCGGCACCACACCGGCAGGACCGTGCTGCCGTCCGAGGTGGACGGCCCGGCCAGGACGACCGCGGTCCGGCTCGGCGACAACTGGGGCCCGGACGGCCGGCTGCTCACCGCGCCCATGACCGTCCCGTACATCGACGTGTCGGCCACCCGCGCCGACGACGGCTCGGTGCGGGTGGCCGTCGTCAACCGGCACCGCGACGAGACCATCCGCGTGCGGCTCGTCCTCGACGGCAGCTCCGGCGCCACCCCCGCCCGCGCGCGGGTGCGCACCGTCGGCGGCGACGTCCCCGGTCTCGGCGCGGTCAACACGCTCGGCGCGCAGGACACGATCGCCGTGCGGGACCTGGGCGAGGTCGAGACGAGCGGCGGGGCGTGGGAGATCGCGCCGCACTCGGTGACCGTGCTGACCCTTCTCGGGGAGCCTTCGTGACCCAAAATGCCGGCCACCCCCGTCCTCTCCTCGTCCGCCCGCACTGGCAGGACCTGTGCGGCGAGTGGGGCTACGCGACCGACGACCACGACCGCGGCCTGGCCGAGGGCCGGCACCGCGACGCCGGGGCCTTCACGCGCGCGATCACCGTGCCGTACCCGCCCGAGAGCGAGCTGTCCGGCGTCCACGAGCCCGAGCCGCACCCGATCGTGTGGTACCGCCGCACGCTGCGCCTGGAGCGCGAGCCGGGGCCGGACGAGCGGCTCCTGCTGCACTTCGGCGCGGTGGACTACCGGGCGCGGGTGTGGTTCAACGGCGAGTACGCCGGCGAGCACGAGGGCGGTCACACCCCCTTCACCTTCGACGTCACCGAGGCCGTCGTCCCCGGCGGGGAGCAGGTCGTGGTGGTCCGCGCGCAGGACGAGTGCGACGACGCGACCCAGCCGCGCGGCAAGCAGGACTGGCGCGGGGAGCCCCACAACATCTGGTACCACCGCACCACCGGCATCTGGCAGCCGGTCTGGGCCGAGGTCGTGCCCGCGCTGCACGTCCGGGAGCTGCACTGGACCCCGGACGTGCCCGGCGCCGCGGTCGCCGTCGAGGTCGAGCTCTCCCAGCGGCCGGACCCCGCCGTGGACGTCCACGTGGTCCTCACCCTCGGGGACGAGGTCCTGGCGGAGCAGACGTGCCGCGCCGACCGGCGGGACGGCCGGTGGGTGATCGCCGTCCCGGCCGCCCGGCACCAGATGGAGCTCAGCGGGCTCCTGTGGACGCCGGAGCGGCCGACCCTGCTGGACGCCCGCGTCGAGCTGCGCCGCGACGGCGTCCTGATCGACGCGGTGACCTCGTACGTCGGCCTGCGCAGCGTCGGTGTCAGGGACGGCAGGTTCCTGCTCAACGGCCGGCCCCGGTTCCTGCGCCTGGTCCTCGCCCAGAACTACTGGCCCGGCTCCCACCTGGCCGCCCCCGCTCCCGGCGCGCTGCGCCGGGAGGCCGAACTGGCCAAGGAGCTCGGGTTCGACGGCGTGCGGGTGCACCAGAAGGTCGAGGATCCGCGGTTCCTGGCCTGGTGCGACCGGCTCGGCCTGCTGGTGTGGAGCGAGATGCCCAGCGCGTACGAGTACTCGCCCCGCGCCGTCGAGCGGCTGACCCGCGAATGGCTGGAGGTCGTCGCCCGCGACCGCAGCCATCCGTGCGTGGTGACGTGGGTGCCGTTCAACGAGAGCTGGGGTGTCTGGCACGCGGCGGACGTGCCCGAGCAGCGGCACGCCACCGCCGCGCTCTACCACCTCACCAAGGCGCTCGACGGCACCCGGCCGGTGATCTCCAACGACGGGTGGGAGCACACGGAGAGCGACATCTGGGGTCTGCACGACTACGCGCCCACCGGCGAGTCGATCCGCGAGCGTTACGCCGGGCCCGAGGCGCTCGCGCGCATCCTCGGCGACCGCCCGCCCGCGCGGCGCGTCGCCCTGCTCGGCGACCCGGTCCGGCGCGGGCAGCCGGTCGTGCTGTCCGAGATCGGCGGGACCAGCCTCCGCCCGGCGCCGGACGAGGCCTGGCACGGGTACGGCACCGTCGGCTCCACGGAGGAGCTGACCGAGGGGTTCCGGCAGCTCGTGGACGCGGTGCTGGACAATCCGGAGCTGGCCGGTCTGTGCTGGACCCAGCTGGCGGACACCGAGCAGGAGCGCAACGGGCTGCTGACCGAGGACCGAGAGCCCAAGGTGCCCGCGGAGACCATCCGCCGCATCCTCACCCGCCCGGCCCGGTCGGTGCCCGCCGAGGCCATCGACGCGGCCCGCCGCGCGGCCAGGGACCGCTGAGCGTGCTCGCGACCGCACACCCTTGACATCCGCGGATGTGACGAGTTAGCGTCCTCGAAACCCAGGATTAACGTTCACGTTAACGTTAATCCTGGGCCCGGAATTTCTATGGGAAGGACGCCTGCGAGCGTGGAGACCACCCATGTTCCGGCCGAGGACCTACGCCGCGCGCTGATCGCGGCCGATCCGAAGCTGTCCAAGTTCAATCCCCTCCCCCGCATCCTCGCCTTCGACGAGTTCACCACCGGAACGCACGGTTGGTGCGAGCTCATCGGCAATCACGACGGCCACGGAAATCTCGACACGGTGGACGTGCACATGCGCGACTTCCGGCCGCCGCAGCTCAGCTCGTGCGATTTCTTCGACATCGGCACGCACGCCGCGATGAGCGGCAATTACGCGCTCAAGGTCGCCACCCGCCCGGTGGCCGGCCACACGGCGGTCGCGATCCGCCGCCTCACCATGGCCAGGCGCGGCGTGGTGCAGTTCGAGACGTACTTCACCTACAAGAGCGAGGCGGCCACGGCCGAGTCCTCGCTCGGCAACAGCTTCGGCGACATCGAATGGGACGGGAACCTGCACCCGTCCGAAGCCCAGTTCGGGGCGTTCACCGTGGCCACGGACCTGTGCGACGGCGAGGGCATCCGCTATCACTGCGTCGCCCGCTACCAGAACACCGACCTGGACAACAGGTTCACCAGGCGCTGGATCTACCCCGTGGTGCCCGAGCCCACCCCCAGGGAGAACCTGCACAACCAGGAGAACCTGTCCCCGGTCGAGGACTTCACCGCCCCGAATCCGGAGGACTGGCGCCCGCTCGACGACAAACCGCAGTACCTCTGCTACAACGAGGTGCCGACAAAGGTCAATTGGCACTACCTGCGCTGGCAGTTCGACACCAGGACGCGCACCAATATCGAGCTCCAGGTGAACGACCGGGTCATGGACATGCGACATGTCCCGGTCCCGCAGTATCCCGACAAATATGACGGCCTGGAGAACCTGCTCAATTTCTACGTGAGCGTGCGCACCCATTCTCCGGTACGCAACTTCCTCTTCCTCGATTCCGCACTCATTTCCGTGGATTGGTGAACACCGGCATGAGGCATGCTCTTACCGCCGTTCTGGAGCGCAACACCACCTTCACCAAGGATTTCGTCACCGAGCCGTACGAGGCCGGATGGGCGGCCGAGGCGCGCTGGTTCGTGCGGACGCTGGAGCTGGAGGGCCAGGAACTGCGCCTGACCGCCCAGATCTCCCCCGACGGCCTGCACTGGTGCGACGACGACGAGACCACCGAGCAGATCGTGAAGGAGCCGGGCCTGGTGTCCCTGCGGGTGCGCGAGTTCGGCCACTGGCTGCGGCTGCGGGCCACGCTGGCGGGCGGCGACCCGCGGGCCAAGGTACTGATCTACCTGGCCCTGAAAAGCTGAGAAAGGTACGACCATGGCAACAAGCAGGCGCCAGTTCCTGACCCTCCTGGGAGCCGCCGGCGCCGCAGTCGCGGGGTGCGCCCCTGGCGGCCCGGCGACGGGATCGGCCTCGGGAGGTAACCGGCCGTTCAACGCGGCGTTCTACCAGGCGATCAACGATCTGGACCCGCACGGGGCGAGCGCCGTCGACGAGGCCTCGCTCCTCGCCAACCGGCAGATCTACGACACGCTCGTGGCCAGGGACGGCGACCGGCTCGTGCCGCGCCTGGCCACTTCGTGGAAACAGCCCGACGACACGACGTGGGAGTTCACCCTTCGCGAGGACGTCGTCTTCCACGACGGCACCAAGCTGACCTCGGCGGACGTCAAGGCGTCGCTGGAGCGGCTGGCCGCGTCCGACGGGCCGCAGAAGCCCCTGTGGTCCGCCGTGGACGCCGTCGAAGCCCCCGACGCGGGCACCATCAGGATCACCACCAAGGATCCGCTGGGCACGATGCTGGTGAACCTGACGCTCGCCTTCATCATCCCGGCCGCCCGGATCGGCAAGGCCGACCTGTCGCGCAGCCCGATCGGCAGCGGGCCGTTCGCCGTCGAGTCGTTCACGCCGTCGTCCCAGCTCCTGCTCAAGCCCGTGCCCGGCTACTGGGGCGGCGCGGCCAAGCTGCCCGGTCTGCGCCTGCCGTACATCCCCGAGGCCTCCACCCGCATCACCTCGCTGCAGAACGGCGAGGTGGACGTCACCTGGATCATCCCTCCCGACGAGCTCAAGCGGCTGGGCGGCGTGAACGGCGTGAAGATCGACAGCAAGCCGGGGGTGAACTACTTCCTCGCCTGGTTCAACTGCGGCAGGAAACCCTTCTCCGACCCGCGGGTGCGCCGCGCGCTCCATCACGCGCTCGACGTCAAGAGCATCGTCTCCAGCCTGTACGGCGACGCCGCCACCGTCATGGACGCCCCCATCCCGTCGGCCGTCTTCGGCCACGCGCCCCAGCAGCCGTACGACTACGACCCCGACCTGGCCAAGCGCGAGCTGGCCGAGGCCGGCCACGGCTCCGGCATCCGCACCTCGATGATGTGGTTCAAGGACACCGGCCCGCTGGCCACCGAGCTGGCACAGTCGATCATCTCGGCCTGGGCCAAGGTCGGCGTCGTCGTCGAGCCGCAGCAGATCGAGAAGGCCGCCTGGCTCAAGCGCCTGACCGCGCTCGACTGGGACATCGAGCTCCAGGTCAACACCGTGACCACGGGCGACGCCGACTACACGCTCGGCCGGCTCTACACCAGCGAGGCCAACCGCATGGGCTACCGGAACAAGGAGCTCGACGGCATCCTCGCCAAGGCACGCTCCACGTCCGGCCAGGACGAGCGCAAGTCGTTGTACGCCCAGGCGTGCGAGATCATCTGGCGTGACGCGGTCGGCGTCTTCCCGGCGGCGCTGTCCAGCACGTACGGGCTGCGCTCCTCGGTGGCGGGATTCGTCCCGGCGGCCAACAGCCAGCCCGAGTTCCGCACGGTGTCGACCGCCGGATGATCCCTACGGAACGAGAGTGACATGCGCGAGGCACGCCGTACCACTCTGAAGGACATCGCCGAGAGCCTCGGCGTCTCGGTGAACACCGTCTCCCGCGCGCTGTCCGACAAGGACAGCGTCGGCGTGGAGACGAGGAACCGGGTCAAGGCCGAGGCCGAGCGGCTCGGTTACGTGCCGAACGTGACCGCCCGATCCCTGGTGCTGGGCTCGGCGAGCACGCTCGGCATGGTCATCACCAATCCGTCCAACCCGTTCTACGCCCAGCTCATCAGCGGCATGGAGCAGCGCTGCCGGGAGCACGGCTACTCCCTGCTGCTGATGGCGACGGAGGAGAGCCTGGACAACGAGCGGCGCGCGGCGGAGGAGCTGCTGCGGCGCGGCGTGGACGGCGTGCTCGTGGTGACCGTGCAGGAGGGGGCCGAGCACTGGCGGCGGTTCAGGGCGGCCGGGGTGCCTCTCGTCCTGATCAACCGCGACGTGCCCGAGCTGAACACCGACCTGGTGGGCGTCGACCATGTCCAGGGCGGCTACGAGGCCGCCAGGCACGCCGTCGCCCAGGGCGCCAGGAAGATCTACTTCCTGGAGGAGGACCTGCACGTCTCGTCCGTCGCCGACCGGGTCGAGGGCTACCGGCGGGCCATGGCCGACAGCGGCCTGCCCATCGAGCCGGACACCCTGATCAAGGTGCCGACCCGGCGGCTGGAGCAGAGCGCGATGCCGTGGGACCCGAGCGAGGCCTACCGGCTGGGCAGAGAGGTCGTGCGGACCGCTCAACGGCCGATGGCGTTCGTCGCCGGCAACGACTACTTCGCGCTCGGCGTCTACCGGGTGGCGAACGAGGAGGGCCTGCGCATCCCCGACGACATCCTGGTCGTCGGCTACGGCGGCCACCCGTTCGCGCCGTACGTGATCCCCTCGCTGACCACCGTCGAGCTGCCCGCCGCCGACATCGCCGTGTCCGCGGTCGACCACATGCTCCGGCGGCTGGGGCGGCCGGCGGCGGGGAGGCCTCCCGAGCACATCCTGTTCCCGCCGCGGCTGGTCATCCGGGCGTCGAGCGGTGGGGGCGTCACATGACCGCCTTCGTCGGACGGCGGCTCGCCCAGGCGCTGCTGCAGGTCTGGGGCGCCATCACCATCGTCTTCATCGCGCTGCGCGTGCTGCCGGGCGACCCGGCCGAGCTGATCCTCGGCAGCCAGGCCACGCCGGAGGCGCTGGAGGCGCTGCGCGACCGGCTCGGGCTGCGCGACCCCCTGCCCATCCAGTACGCGCACCACCTCCAGGACATCGTCACCCTCGACTTCGGCCAGTCCTGGCGGCAGGGTGTCAGCGCTCTGGACGCCTGCCTGGAACGGCTGGGGCCGACCCTGTCGCTGTCCGTCTGGGCCATGGTGATCACCATCGTGCTGGGCTTCGCCGCCGGCTCCTTCGCCGCCCGCCGCGCGAACACCTGGGCCGACCACCTCGTCTCGGTGTCCTCGCTGGTCGGCCAGGCGCTGCCGCCGTTCTGGATCGGCATCATGCTGTCGCTGATCTTCGCCCGGTGGCTGCAGATCCTTCCGAGCACCGCCGACGGGACCCTGGTCAGCCTGCTGCTGCCGGCGCTCACCCTGGCGCTGCCGTTCGTCGGCTGGCTGGGCCGGCTCGTACGGACCGGGATCCTCGAGGAGATGAACCAGGACTACGTCCGGACGGCCCACGCCAAAGGGCTGAGTCACCGGGTCGTCTTCTACATCCACGTGCTGCGCAACACCCTGGTCCCGGTGGTGACCATGCTCGGCCTGCTCATGGGCTACTTCATCGCCAACGGCGTGATCGTCGAGGTGATCTTCGCCTGGCCCGGGATCGGTTCGCTGCTGATCGACTCGATCACCTTCCGCGACTACGCCGTGGTCGAGGCCGTCCTCACCGTGATCACGGTCTGCTACATCGTGCTCAACCTGCTGGTCGACGTGCTCTACGTGTACCTCGACCCCAGGATCCAGTTGGAGAACGCCTGATGTCAGTGAAAGCCCCGAGCCGACCGGCCGCGTTGCCGCTGCGGGCTCGCCTGGCGCTCGGGACCGTGCTGGTGTTCGCGACGGCCGGCGTGCTCGGGCCGCTGCTGGCGCCGTTCGACGCCGCCCGCACCAGTCCCGTCGACCGC
Organism: Nonomuraea sp. NPDC004186; assembly: GCF_053603495.1. Classification (NCBI taxonomy): domain Bacteria; kingdom Bacillati; phylum Actinomycetota; class Actinomycetes; order Streptosporangiales; family Streptosporangiaceae; genus Nonomuraea; species Nonomuraea sp. NPDC004186. The sequence continues at coordinate 58,735 of NZ_JBSGFQ010000048.1, forward strand.
CTGCTGCCGCCGGGGACCCGGTTGTCCGACGGCGCCGTCGCCTGGCTCGGCACCGATCAGGTCGGCCAGGACATCCTTGCCGAGGTGCTGGCCGGGATGCGCACGTCGTTGACGGTGGCCCTGGTGACCGTGCTGGTCGGCGGGACGGCCGGGCTGGTGCTCGGGCTGTTCGCCGGCTACTTCGGCGGCTGGGCCGACGGGATCATCTCCAGGGTCGGCGACATCCAGCTGGCCTTCCCCAGCCTGCTCCTGGCGATCCTGCTGGCAGGAGTGCTCGGCCCGAGCATGGTGAACGTGATCATCGCGCTGGCGGTCACCCGGTGGGTGATCTTCGCCAGGGTGGTGCGCGGCTCGGCGCTCGCCGTGCGCGACCGGGAGTTCGTCGACTCGGCCCGGGTGATGGGCGCCTCGCACGGGCGCATTCTCGTGCACTACATCCTGCCGTCGTGCCTGCCGCCGCTGCTCGTCGCGGCGACCGTGCAGGTCGGCCTGACCATGGTCGCCGAGGCGTCCCTGAGCTTCCTCGGCCTCGGCGTCCCGGCCTCCCAGGCGTCCTGGGGCGCGACGATCGCCGAGGGCCGCGACTACCTGGCGTCGGCCTGGTGGATCGCCGCCGCGCCCGGAGCCGCGCTGGCCCTCGTGGTGGTGAGCATCGGAGTCCTCGGCGACCTGTTGCGCGACGCCTCCGACCCGATGACGGAGCTGTGACGATGGCCAATCTGCTGGAGGTCCGCGAGCTGGCGGTGGAGTTCGACACCCCGGAGGGGCCGCTGCGTGCCGTACGCGGGGTGTCCTTCGAGGTGGGCGAGGCCGAGACGCTCGCGATCGTCGGCGAGTCCGGCAGCGGCAAGAGCGTCACCGCGCAGACGCTGATGGGCCTGGTGCCGCTGAACGCGCGGATCGCGGGCGGTCGCGTGGCCATCGAGGGCCGCGACGTCGTCGGCCTGTCCGACCGCGAATGGCGGGAACTGCGCGGCGAACGCATCGCGATGATCTTCCAGGATCCGCTCAGCGCCCTGAACCCGTCGCTGACCGTCGGCTACCAGATCGCGGAGATGTTCCGCAGGCACCGCGGCACCCGCAGGGCCGAGGCCAGGCGGCGGGCGGCGGAGCTGATGACGCAGGTGGGCATCCCGGACGCCGAGCGGCGCCTGGACGACCACCCGCACCGCTTCTCCGGCGGCATGCGGCAGCGCGTGATGATCGCGATGGCGCTGGCGCTCGATCCCCTGCTGCTCATCGCCGACGAGCCGACCACCGCCCTCGACGTCACCGTCCAGGCGCAGATCCTGCGGCTGCTGCGGCAGCGCCAGCAGGCCCAGCGGCTCGGCATGATCCTCATCAGCCACGACCTCGGCGTGGTGGCGCGTGCCGCCGATCGCGTGGCCGTCATGTACGCCGGCCGCGTCGTCGAGACGGGCACCGTGGCCGAGGTGTACGAGCGGCCCGCGCACCCGTACACGCTGGGCCTGATGCGGGCGGTGCCCGATCCCCGCGACATCGGCGCCCCGCTGGAGGCCATCGAGGGTCAGCCGCCCGACCTCGCCGCGCCGCCCGCGGGCTGTTCCTTCCATCCGCGCTGTCCGTTCGCCAGGGACGTCTGCCGCACCGACGACCCCTTGCCGCGTGAGCTCGGTACCCGCAGGGCCAGCGCCTGCCACTTCGCCGAGGAGGTGGCGGCGCATGGCTGAGCCGTTGCTCGAGCTCACCGATCTGGTCACCACCTACCGCCTGCGGGCCGGGATCGGCCGGCCCGGCGGCGAGGTGCGCGCCGTGGCCGGCGTCAGCCTGACCGTCCACGCGGGAGAGACCGTCGGCCTGGTCGGCGAGTCCGGCTGCGGCAAGTCCACGGTCGCGCGGACCATCGTCGGCCTGGTGCGCCCGTCCAGCGGCAAGGTCCTGTTCGAGGGCCGCGACCTGGCCGCCCTGCCCGCCAGGGAGCTGCGCAGGCTGCGCCGGGAGATCCAGCTCGTCTTCCAGGACCCGTACGCCGCGCTGAACCCCCGCATGAAGGTCGCCGACCTCATCAAGGAGGCCTGGCGGATCCATCCGGGGCTGGTGCCGCGCGAGCGGTGGGACGCGGAGGTCGGCGCTCTGCTCGACCGCGTCGGCCTGCGCCCGGAGCACGCCGGACGCTACCCCCACCAGTTCTCCGGCGGGCAGCGGCAGCGCATCAGCATCGCCCGCGCGCTCGCCGTCCGCCCCCGCCTGATCGTCTGCGACGAGGCGGTCTCCGCGCTCGACGTCTCGGTACGGGCCCAGATCCTCAACCTGCTCGGGGAGCTCCAGCGGGACCTGGGTGTGGCGTACCTGTTCATCTCCCACGATCTGGGCGTCGTCCGTCACCTGTGTGACCGGGTGGCGGTGATGTACCTGGGCAAGGTCGTCGAGACCGGCTCCAAGGAGGACGTCTACCGGAGCGCGGCCCACCCGTACACGCAGGCGCTGCTGTCGGCGGCGCCGAGCGTGGACGACTGGAGGGACGGCGAACGCGGCGAGATCGTCCTGTCAGGAGATGTTCCCTCACCGTTGGACCCGCCTTCAGGCTGCCCTTTCCGAACACGCTGCTGGAAGGTCCAGGATCGGTGCCGCGACGAGGAGCCGGCGCTCGTCGGCCGGGACACGGGTCATCCGGTCGCGTGCCACTTCCCCGACGCACCGGCGACACCCGCGGCCGATCATGGCCGCGTCCAGAAGGAGTGATCCATGCTTGGCAAGTCCCTGTCAGTGCCGGCCGTGGCCGCCGTTATTGCCGCGGCCACGTTGACGGGCGCCGCCCCGGCCTCGGCCGCGGCCTCCGCCTGCGCCGACGCCCCCGTTCCCGCGCACGTCACGACGACCGCCGTGTTCAACGACCCCGCGGGCGGGGACCCGGCCGCCCTCGTGCGCACGCTCTGCGGCCTCGTCCGGCAGACCCCCGCCGGAGCCCGCATCCAGGTCGCCCACTTCGTCATGTCGGGCGCCGCGGGCACCGAGTTCGCCGACGAGCTGATCAAGGCGCACCAGCGGGACGTGGACGTACAGGTCATCCTGGACGGGGACACGCGCGGCGCGACCGTGGCCGGCAAGCTCTCCGCCGCGCTGGGCACCGACACGGCGGCCGGTTCGTGGACGCACGTCTGCAGCGGGCCGCTCTCCGGCGGCACCGCCGCGTGCATCGGCAACAAGGGGCAGCACAACAAGTTCTACCTGTTCTCCCGCACGGGCGACGCCTCCGACGTGGTGGTCCAGTCGTCGGCCAACCTGACCGACCTCAACTCCTCCACGTACTGGAACAACGCGGTCGTCCTGCCCGGGAACCGGCGCCTGTACGACGCCTACTCCGGCTACTTCGGCGACCTGGCCGCCGAGCGCAAGAACCTCGACTACTACCGCGTCGTCCAGACCGGCGGCCCCGGCGGGTCGGTGCGGGCCTCCTTCTTCCCCAAGGCGGACGGCGACCCCATCGTGGACGAGCTCGGCAAGGTGTCCTGCCGGGGCGGCACCACGATCCGGGCCGGCATGTCCGAGTGGGACACCTTCCGGATCGCCATCCCCGCCAAGCTCCGCGACCTGGCCGCCCGCGGCTGCACGGTCCAGATCGTGTACGGCATCATGAGCGACGAGGTCAAGCAGCTCCTGCTGGCCGAGCCGCGCGTCGAGCTGCGCACCCTGGGCGACGGCGGCGCGCTGCCCGGCCGCGTGCACTCCAAGTACCTGCTGATCGAGGGCTCGTACGACGGCGACCGCGACGCCCGCTGGGTGATCACGGGCAGCCACAACTACATCGAGACGTCGCTGCGCCGCAACGACGAGACGCTGCTGAGGCTCAACAACAAGGCGATCTACCGGCAGTACGTCGCCAACTTCGAGCGCATGCGCGCCGTCGCGCCCCTGGCCGGTTGATCCTGGACGCCGGCCGGCGATCCCGATCGCTAGCCGGCGTCCTTGTGGTCGGCCAGGACCTCGTCGATGACCCGCCGCTGGACGGCGGCCTGCTCCTCGTCGGTGCCGAGCTTCTCGGCCAGCACGATCAGCGCCTTCCACAGTGCCCAGCCCCGGGCCCGCGCCCACATGGCGCGATCCTGGCCGATGGCCCTGCGGAAGGCCTCCCTGCTGTCGCCCGAGAACATCGTCCAGGCGATCACCAGATCGCAGGCGGGATCGCCGACACCCGAGGTTCCGAAGTCGATGACGGCGGCCAGCTTTCCGTCCCTGACCAGGAGGTTGCCGCCGGCGATGTCGCCGTGGAACCACACCGGCGGCCCGGACCAGGTCGCCTCCAGGGCGGCGTCCCAGACGGCCGAGGCCAGGCCGGTGTCGAGCTGACCGTCCAGCGCGGCGAGGGCGCGACGGGTGTCCTCGTCGTAGTGCGCCGGCGGCGCACCCCTGTAGAAGCTGTGCGCACCGGCCGCGGGCCCGCCCGTGGCGTCGACGCGCCGCAGCGCGAGGAGGAATCCGGCCACCGACTCCGCGAACGCGCACGGGTCGTCGACGCGGTCGAGGGTGGCCGTCCGCCCCTCCATCCACCTGCGGATCGACCAGCCGAACGGGTATCCCGCGCCCGGTACGCCCTTGGCCAGCGGCATGGGGACCGCGACCGGCAACGACGGCGCGAGGACCGGCAGCCATCGATGTTCCTTGTCGACCGCCGGCGCGTATCCGGCGGCGGTGGGGAGGCGCACCGTCATCTCCTCGCCGAGGCGATAGGTGCGGTTGTCCCAGCCATCGACCTCGACCGGCGTCACGGGCAGATCGCCCCACTGCGGGAACTGGTCCTCGATCAGCCGCTTGACCAGCGAGGCGTCGATTCCGGCACGTCCGTCGGGGGGCACACTGTCGATCACCCCGAGAGTGTGGCCGCCGCGACCGCCGCCGTGCAAAGGGTTTTCAGGCCGGCCTCTCGTCCTCCTCGAAGCGGAGCGCGCCGCCGATCTGCGCGCCCAGCTCCAGCTGGTCGTAGTAGATGCGGTGGCTGACGATGAGATCGTCCTCCACGGTCGAGACGCTGCACGCGCGCACGAGGATGGGACGGCCGGTCGCCGCGGCCACGCCCCCTCCGGGCATCAGGTAGGCGCCCTTGTGCGTGCCGCTCAGGGTGTACTCCGCCACCAGGGTGTCGCCCAGGACCGTGAGCGACTGAACGGTGCACCTCGAGTCCGGGAACGCCTCGATGAACGCGCCGTAGTAGGAGGCGATCTCGTCCCTGTCCTGGCCCACGCCGTCCGGCGCGACGAGGACCGCGCCGCGGCTGAAGGTGTCCGCGAGGCCGTCCAGGTCGTGGCGGTTGAAGGCCCTGCGCAGCCGGTCCAGCGGGCGTCGGGGATCAGACATCGACTCATTTTAATAGTCGAATGGGCAATTATTGGGCCAACCCTTAGTACAGAAGCCAATATCGGGCATAGGTCGTTTTCTAGAGATATATATGCCTGTCACAGGTTGCCGAGCTGTCCTGTCAGAGGGGGTGACCACCCTGGTGCCGGCATCGTCCCGGCCACTACCATCTCGGCCAGTTCGGAAAACGAGGAGTGCCTGCCCGGTGAAAGTCGAGACCGCCTGATGCAGGCCTTCCTCCACGCGGTGGGGATATCGGCCGGGTGCGCCCTGGCCCTCGCCCCGGCCCTGCTGCCCTCCGCGCGTCCCACCAGGAGGTGGCCGCACGTCGTCATGGCGCTCGGCATGGCGGCCGGGCACCTGGGCGGCTGGTTCCTGTCCGCGGCGGTGCTCGCGCTGCTGACCGCCGGCTGGCTCTGCGGCTCCCCCTCCCGCCGCGCCGAGACCGGTCATCACATCCAGGACTTCGTGGTCATGTCCATCCTCATGGTGCTGACGGCGTTCGGCTCGCCCTCTCTCGCCGGCGCCACGGCCGGGCACCCGCACGGAGGCGGTTCGCCGGCCGTGCTGGCCCTGGTCATCGGGCTGGCCTGGACCTGCGCCCGGCTCCTCCGCGTCCTGCCCGAGCGGAGCGCGGACCGAAGGATGTTCGGTCAGGACGTGTGCTCGGCCGGAATGGCGGCCAGCATGGCCTTCATGGCCGCGCTGGCCCTCTGACGGGTCAGAGTGCTGTCACACATCGGGACGCTGTCTTGTCTGAGCTGGTGCACGGCCGGACCGAGCCGGCCGACGTCCCGTGAAAGGAACCTGATGAGCATCGACCAAGCTCACGCCCACCAGCTCGAGAACCCCGACCGGAGCGGGCCGCCGCCGAAGATCGAGATCGTCGCCACCGTGCCGGGGGCGCCGCGCGCACCGGAGGGCTCCGAGGCGATGACGATCCTGGTCACGTTGCCGCCGAACAGCCCGGGCGCGCCGCCGCACCGGCACTCCGGCCCCGCGTACGGGTACGTGGTCAAGGGCGCCATCAACTTCGAGCTCGAAGGCGAACCCGTGCGGGTCGTCCGGGCCGGTGAGGCGTTCTGGGAGCCCGGTGGGGACGTGATCCACTACCAGGACGGCAACCACCTGGCCGACGAGGAGTCGGCGTTCGTGGTGACGATGTTCTGCGCGCCCGGGCAGCCGATGCTGGTCCCGGTCAGCCCGCAGGAGCTGGAGGCCCGGCGGGACCGGCGCGCGCCGCGGTCATGACCATGGAGGACGTGCGGAACGGCACGTTCCTGTTCACCACCGCGCGCTGAAGGCGAAGAAGGCGGGAACCGGGTTCGGTTCCCGCCTCTTCGAAGAAAGACGGGCGCTTGGGCTGGTTTTCACCGTTTATATAGCTGTGATTGTCACGGTTTATATAGATTTGCGATCGCAAAACAACGGGGGAAATCATGGAGAAAACGCTTGACCAGGATCGGGTGAAGGAGTTCCTGGAACGCGTGACGATCGACAGCGGTGCCGCCCTCGCGGGCCTGTGCACGTCGATCGGCACCCGGCTCGGGCTCTACGAGGCGATGGCCGGGGCCGGGCCGCTGACCTCCGGGGAGCTCGCCGCCCGTGCCGGCCTCGACGAGCGGTACGTACGGGAGTGGCTGGCCTCCCAGGTGGCCGGCCAGTACGTGTACTACGAGCCCGGCACAGACACTTATGTGTTCCCCGACGAACACGCCGCCGTGCTCGCGGACCCGGCCTCTGCCGCGTACTCGGCCGGCGCGTTCGCCATGCTCCAGCCGCTCTACGCCACCGAGGACGCGCTGGTGGACGCCTACCGGACCGGCGGCGGCGTGGGCTGGGAGGAGCACGAGTCCGCCTTGTACGAGGGGGTGGCCAGGTTCTTCCTCCCCGGCTACGCGGCGTCCCTGGTGCAGGAGTGGTTGCCGGCCATGGACGGCGTCGTGGAGGGGCTGGAGCGGGGCATGTCCGTCGCCGACGTCGGCTGCGGCTTCGGCCACAGCACGCTGCTCATGGCGCACGCGTACCCTGCCTCCCGCTTCCACGGCTTCGACTTCCACGGCCCGTCCGTCGAGAGCGCGCGGCGGGCGGCGGCGGAGCAGGGGCTGGCCGATCGGGTGACCTTCGAGGTCGCGGGCGCGGGCGACTTCCCCGGCGGCGACCACGGCCTGATCACCTTCTTCGACTGCCTGCACGACCTCGGTGACCCCGGCGCCGCGTTCCGGCGGGCCGCGGCGACGCTGGCCGCCGACGGCGCCTGCCTGGTCGTCGAGCCGAACGCCGCCGCGGCGCCCCAGGACAACATCAACCCGCTCGGCCGGGCGTTCACGGCAACGTCCGCGACGTTGTGCCTGCCCGGGGCGCTGGCCCAGAAGGGGCCGTACGCGCTGGGGAACCACGCCGGCGAGGACGCCCTGCGGCGCATCGCGCACGAGGCCGGCCTGCGTACCTGGAAGCTGGCCGCGGAGGGCCCCGCCAACCGCGTCTACGACGCCCGCCGCTGATTCCCCGGCCGCGTCAGTCGTCCTCGTCGTCCCAGTCGTCCTCTTCGTCGTCCCACAGGTCGCTGGGCGGCAGCGGGTGCTCGTCGTCGACGAGCGAGTCGTCCACGTAGCGCCGCCAGGCGCGGCTCCTCTCCTCCGGATCGGCCCACTGGTCCTCGGTGATCCTCGGGACGGGGATGGTGGCCCGCTGGTGGTCGACCATCCACGAGTTGCGGAAGAAGTCGAACGTGAGGTGGTAGCAGCCGTCGGACTCGGCGTAGATGATGGGCGGGACGAGGAACTGCGCCACGCCGACCTTGGCCGCGACGACCACGTAGTCCTCGGGGATGGATTCGTCGTTCCAGCAGGCGGCGAAGTTCACCGGCTGGAGGGCGCCCTTGCCGAGCACGTGGATGAGGTTGTCCTGGATGACGAACCGGTCCGGGTCGAGGGCCACGTCCTCGCCGAGCATGAGGATCGGCGCGGGCAGGATGTGCGCCTTGGCGAAGGACTGCGCGTCGGTGTAGAGATCGATGATCTCGCCGTGGCGCGTGGGGTCGTAGCCTCCGGAGGAGTGGAACGGGCAGCAGATGCTGTTGTTGGCCCGCTCCGGCTCGGGGAAGAACGCGGACTTGTCCACCCGCGTCATGACGGATCCGCCGCGCCGGGCACTCAGGAACTCCGGGATCCAGGCGGCGTCATCGGACTCGATCACCTCCGTCTCGCACAGCGCCCGGAACGCGGTGTCGCCGAGCTTGCAGTTGAAGTAGTCGAGCAGGGTGATCGCGGCGCACTCCGCCAGCGACAGCTCCTCGCTCTTGGCGAACCAGAAGTCGTAGCCGTTGGCCACGAAGTGCACCCCGCGGAACTCCTTGTGCACGAAGGTCTCGCGAGCCGGGCCCTCCCCCAGGCCGTTCCAGTGGGCGGCGGCCACCTGGTTGTAGTACGCGTCGGCGTGCCGGGCCAGCTCCGGCGCGAACACGCTCTCACCGGTGAGGTAGCACGCCTTGCTGAACAGCCCGCCGATCTCCGGCGCCTCGGTGACCTCGTCGGCGGTGAAGATGAGCTCGGTACGCAGGAACACCTTGCGGCCGTCGCGGTAGGGGGCGCCCTCGTGCTCGTACCGCTGATCGAAGATCACACACGTGAAGTCGCCGATCTCGCTGAGCGCGGCGCCGCCGACCAGGTCCAGCGCCGGCGACCCCGTGCCGCCGGTGAGGTAGAGCAGCACCGTGTACCGGGAGATGTGCCGCCGCGCCGCGTCGAAGTACGGCGTGTCCCGGTGCCGGTGGAAGTTCGCGTCACCGGGCTCGAACCGGTTGCACCTGAACACCGGGTTCACGTGCGAGAACCCCTCCGCCGTCGCCGGCGGCAACGCGTCGGCCACCGCCGCGCCCAACGCCTCGGCCAGCAGCGCCGAGTGGAAGATGAACCGTTCGCCGCCCCGGGACCCGGCGTTCAGCGGCGGCACGTACAGCTTCAGCTCGTCCAGCCGCTCCAGGCGGGCCCGGGCCTCGGCCGGCAGCCGCAGCGAGAACGAGAACACCCCGTCCGCGTGCTCCGCCCGCTCGGCCAGCTCCGCCTCCAGCGGCACGTCCTCGAACAGGCGGTCCAGCGGGACGATGTTCTCGAACGTGCGGAACGACAACTCGTGCGGATCCACGAACACCGCCGCCAGGTACGGCGCGTCCCCGCTCGGCCGGGCGAACAGCTCCCGCACCCGCTCGTCGATCCGCTCGGCGTCGATGAACCGCACCGCCTTGAACCGCGCCGACGGATGCCAGGAGATGTCCAGCCCGTCCACCGTCGCGGCCGGCTCGGCGTCGGTCGCGTCCACCTCCGCCCGATACCGGGCGGCCTCCTCGGCGGGCGCGTCCCCGGCCGACAGGACGAAGAAGCGATCCCGAAGTTCGATGCTCACATGGACCTCCACATGGTGCGCAGCCCGGACGGAAGGTTCGCGGCGTGCGCCAGTCTGCGCACGCCGTCCTTGCCCACATCGGAGCCGTACAGCCACAGCCGCGCGAGGGATCCGGCGAACGGGGCCGCGATCAGGGCCTCCGCGCCCGCCTCTCCGATGTGGTTGTACCGCAGGTCGAGCTCGGTCAGCTCCGTGAACCGATGCAGGGAGCACACGCCCTCGGCGCTCACCCTGTTGCGCTGCAGGTGCAGGCGGCGCAGTCCGCCGAGGTACGGGGACGCCGCGAGGGCCGCGAGACCGGCGTCGCCGATCCGGCAGTACCGCAGTTCCAGTGCCTGCAACCCGTCCGTGCGGAGCAAGGTGGCGAGGAGTTCGGCGCCGTTGGGACCGAGGTCCAGGTAGGAGAGGTCGAGCCCGGTGAGCCGGCCGAGATCCAGCCCGTCGAGTGCCCGCATGTCCAGGCGCCCGGGGCGAACCCCGCCTCCCGGGCCGTCGTCCTCGTCGTCGTCCTCGTCGTCCTCGTCCTCGTCGTCCTCGTCGTCGTCCCAGAAGTCGTCCTCGTCGTCCCACTCCTCGTCCTCGTCGGACGCCTCGTGGGACGTGATCCTCAGCGTGGTGACGAACCGGCCGCGCAGCACCTGCTCCACGACCTCGCGGACGTCGTCCGACCACGGGACGGCGACCTCCGTGGCGAAGCCGTACCGGCGGGCCAGCACGTGCGCCGTCGCCGGCAACCCGTCGTCCCATCCGCCCTCGTGCTCCGCGACGAGGTCGGCGATCTCCCGCTCCATGGCCGGGCGGTCGGCGGGACGGGTGCGTGCCAGGCGCTGTTCGAGGCGGATCAGCGTGCCTCTGGCGTCGCCCTGCTCCAGCAGCCAGTCACTGTAGGCACCCCACGAGGCGAGGTCGTCGGGATGAGCCCGTAACGCGTCTTCGACGGCGGTCACTTGCATTCGTACGAATGTACGGAGATCGACAGATGTGTCAAGGCGCCGCACATCATCTGTAAACGGTCCCCGAGTGACGGCGCGGGCAGGTATCGTGCTGCGCCGAGTACATGATCGCCGACGTGTCCCAGGCGGCACGGTGTCGTTTGCGGCGCCCTCGGGCGGAGCCAGGGGGCCCGCCTCAGTTGGAGGTCTCCACCGTGAATTCACCGGGTCCCGAGCCGGACGACGACGGCGCCATCGAGAGGCGGGCGTGGGAGTCCGCCGCCCGCGCCTGTTACCGGGAGATCGGGGTCCCGTTCCCGGAACGGGTCGTGTGGGTGTCCTCGCCGCTCGTCGGCGCGTTCGCCGCACCGATCGCGGCCTGCCTGAGCACCGGTCACCGCAACAACCGCGTCCTGGAGTCCGTCTACCGCGCGGTGGACGACACCGCCGGTGAGAGCGTCGGCCACGCCGTGCGTACCGCGGTCCGGGTCGCGGCCGAGGGGGCGGCGAGCGATCCGGTGCACGGCGCGGCGGCCACCGCCCTGCACGCCGAGATCGCCGCGAGGATGGGCGCCGCGCTGGCCTCGGCCGTTCGGGACGTGCCCGCCCGCGAGGAGAGCCGGAATGTGCCCGCCGGCGTGTTGAACCTGGTCGCCGACGCGTCGAACGCGGCCGTGCGGGCGGCGGTGGACGCGGCGGTGGGCGGCTCGCGGCAGGACACGATCCGCGGCGAGGTACGGCGGCTGTGGCGGGCCCACCTGGCGTTCCAGCGTTCCGGCACCTGGCTCCCCCTGGTCGACCGCTTCAGGCAGGACGCGGTCCCAGGGCACGACTCCGGCCAGGACACGACCCCACCGCGCGACCTCGGACAGGACACGGTCGCGCCGCTGGACGAGGACGGGCCGTGGCAGAGCGCCGCGGAGCAGGACCCGGCGCGGTCCGCGCCCGCCGGCTGGTGGTGGTGGCCCTTCCTCGACTTCGTCATGCTCTGCCCGCGCCCGGCCGAGCTGCACCTCGAGCAGGTCGGCGAGGGCGCCAGGGCCGTGCACCGGCCGCACCGCGCCGACGGCCCCACCGCCGGCTGGTCCGACGGGTTCGGGGTCTACTTCTGGCACGGCACCCACGTCCCCCGGGCCGTCATCGACGACACCCTCACCACCGACGAGATCCTCCGCGAGACCAACGCCGAGATCCGCCGCTGCGCCATCGAACGCCGCGGCTGGGACCGTTTCATCATCGAGGCCGGCCTGGAGCAGATCGGGCCCGCCGTACCCGACCCCGGCAACCCCGGCCAGACCCTCACCCTGCACGACGTCCCCGAGGACATCTACGCCACGCACGTGCGGGTCCTGCTGTGCACCAACGGCACCGTCGAGCGGGACGGCACCCGCCGCCGCTTCGGCCTCACCGTCCCCGCCGACTGCAGCGACCCCATCCAGGCCGCCGCCTGGACCTACGGCCTCACCCCGGCACAGTACGCCGGCGCGCAACGACGATCCTGACCCCGCCCACCGGCAAAGGAGCCCGAGAGAAGATGCTTACCATCGAGCAGGCCATGGCCACCTTCGGCGTCACCGTCGACGAGCACCTCGACCGGCAGGCCGAGATCCCCATCCTGTCCGGCCTGCAGTTCCAGGGCGATGTCGCCGTCGTACCGGCCAAGCGGGACCCGGCCCGCACCCCAGTCCCCGAGGCCGGCGTCCCGATCGTCCGCGGCCAGGGCGGGGCGAACACCCACCTCCTGCTCTCCACCGGCAAGGCGTTCTTCACGCCGGAGCGCTTCGGCGGCGGAATGGTGCTCGGCGTCCTGACCGTGGCCGACGATGCGACCGCCTACCTCGCGCACCCCGAACACGCCTTCACCGGCATCGCACCGGGCACCTACGAGCTGCGGCGCCAGCGCGAGCAGGCCGACCAGACCCGCCTCGTCGCCGACTGAAGGCCGTCCGCCGTCGGGCCGGGAAGGGCGGATGCCGGACATCCGCCCTTCTGTCTTCTCTCAGGGCACCAGAGCGGCCATCAGCCCGTACTCGATGGCCGTCGCGGCGTTGGCGGGCCCGGCAACGGTACCGGCGAGCAGCGCCAGCGCCGAGACGGCCAGGACGAGCAGGAGGGAGATTCGTCGGGCCATGAGGGACCTCCAGTCAGGTTTCTGCCGCGCATTCGAGAACGGGACGTGCGCGGATCACGGCGAGCGGCACCTGTGACGATGACGTTACCTCGCGAACCCCGGCGTACGGCGCGTCAGGAGCCGGTTGAGGCCACCTACCGGATCTCGTAGATGGCGGTGGTCCCGCTCACCTCGTTGCCCACGATCAGCAGCGGCCGGCGGGTCGGGCTGTCCCCGGCGGACACGAAGAAGACACCCTCCGGGCCGACGTCGCCGGCGGTCCCGTCCTCGACGGATCCGGCGAAGTCGCGCGTGTTGAGATAGTCGACGAGGGCCGGGCGCCGAGGGTCGGTCACGTCGTAGGCGACCACCCCGCTGACCCGCTCGAGCCCGGCGAACGCGTACGTCCTCCCCCGCACCTGACCCACCGCGACGCCCTCGGGCTCCGGGCCCTTGTTGTCGCTGCGGCTGTCGAAGGAGTCGTTCTCCTCGTTGTCGGCGTTGAACTCCTTGGGCAGCTCCCGGGCGATCAGCTGCTCGAGCTCGTCCCCCGAGTCCCAGACCAGCGCGCCCGTGGCCGAGCGTACGGAGATCGAGCGCGCGCCGAAGGCGTTCAGCTGCCGGTAGGCGCCCGAGGCGTCCTTCGGCGAGTCCGCGGCCACGGTCAGGCGGCCGAGCTCCGCGTCCTTCTTCAACGCGGCGGCGTTCGGGAACGCCTCGGCCGACAGCGTCAGGTCCTTCACGCGCACCTCGTCCGTGTGGCAGTCCCAGTCACGACCGTCTCCCTCGTTGGCGGTGACGAGGTACGTCTCCCCCTTCGAGCGGAAGTGCGCGACCGTGTCGGGCATGTACATCCCCTTGACGCCGGCCCGGGGACGGATGTCGATCTTCCCGTCCTTGTCGGAGGCGTCGAGGCCCACCGTGCCGAAGTCCTTCAGGCCGAGCGGCACGATCCGCTGGACCTTGGCGCGGCCGAGATCGACGATCGCCACCGCGTTGTTCTCCTGCAACGTCACCCACGCCGTGTCACCGGCCACGGTGATGTACTCCGGCTCCAGGTCCTGGGCCACCGTCGCGCCCGGACCGGAGATGCGCACGCCCGCGGCCCGGAGCGCGTCGGCCCGGTCGTTGAACGCCCGGAAGTCGGCGGTGCGTACGGTGCCGCTCCTCACGTCGATGACGCTCACCGACCCCTCGGGGTCGTCGACGGCGCCCGCGCAGTACGATTCCGGCTCGCCTTCGTTGGCGACGACCAGCCGGCGGCCGTCCTCGCTGAAGGTCACCATGTCGGGAAGCGCCCCCACGGGGAACTCCTTGAGCTTCTTGCCGGAACCGGCCTGGAAGAGCGTCACCTTCCCCTGGCCGGTCTTCTTCGCCGCCTGCTGCGCGACGGCCACCAGGCCTTTGCTCACCGCGACGCTGTTCGCTCCGGGAGCGGGCAGGGAGGTGACCCGCTTCGGGTTGCGCGGGTCGCGGATGTCGAGGACGTCCACCGTTCCCGCCTGCGCGTTCACCACGAAGGCGCGCTTGGTGGCGGGGTCGTAGGAGGTGATCTCCGAGGCCCCGGTGCCGGCCGACCCGGTCGAGAACCGGCCGAGGAACGCCAGGCTGACGCCCTTGGCCCCGTTGTCCTGCGAAATCGTCGCCTGGGCGGGAACGGCGAGCAAGGCGAGCGAGAGAGCGGCGCCGGCGGCGGCCGCGGTCATCCGGAAGGCATGTGAGCGGTGCATTCGCCGATCGTGACGACAGCCGATGACCGTTTGAGCGCCGGAGGATGTCTTTGCGGTGAATTGCACCTGGGAAGAGCCTCATCCACGCAGCTCAGGCGGCACGGAGGCGCGACGCCCGGTCCGGCCCGGGCCCTGGCAGTGCGCCGCCAGGGCCGGTCCGTGGCCGCGATCGGATGCCGGGGGCGGGATCATGCGGTCCTCGGTGGCCACCAGGTACCAGCTCGGCTTGTGCCGCCAGGCCGGTTCGGTGACCGCCCCGCCGAGGGCGTCCACACCCCAGGGGACCTGCGCGTCGGCCATGAACGCGGCCAGCCGCGCGGGCAGGTCGGCGGCGAACGCGCCGTGGAACTGGTCGCGGTCGAGGTGGAGGGAGCCGTCGCGCGGGGGCAGGACGGGCGGTCTCGGCGCCCAGCGTCCGGCGGGGCCGGTGATCTCGAAGGCGGCCGTCCCGCGCCAGGTCGATGAGCTGTTTGCGGGCGGCCTCGTCCAGAGCGAGCGCGTCCGCGAGGGCGGTGACGGTGCGGTGCCGGGGTCCCCTGCTGCGTCCCCGCTCCATGTCCGACAGCGTCCGGACGCTGACCCCCGACGCCTCGGCGAGCTGCTCCAGGGTCAGTCGTGCCGCATGCGATGACGGCGCAGCGCCTGATTGCTTGCGGAGGTTTGGCCGGTACCTGATGCAAGGCACAGGGTGGGGCGGGAAGGTTCCGGTGCGGCGGGCGGCGCACCGGGCAGCCACAGCGACCTTGCCCGCGCGGAGTTCATGAAAGGCATCGTCATGGCACAGGCCAGCCTCTACCAGCAGGTCCTCGACCCCGCCAACCGGGCCAACCCGTACCCGCTGTACGCCGAGCTGCGCAAGACCCCGGTGACGCGGGAGGCCGACGGCACGTACGTGGTCAGCACGTACGAGGAGATCGTGGCCTTGCTGCACGATCCGCGGGTCAGCTCCGACCCCCGCAGCCGCCCCGGCGTGGCCGAGGCCACCGCCTCTCCCGAGGACAGCCTGCTCCTGCCCTTCATCAACCGCGACCCGCCCGAGCACGACCGGCTGCGGGAACTGGCGATGCGCCCGTTCGGGCCGCCTCAATCGCCCGGGCGCGTCGACGCCCTCCGCCCCTGGCTCGCCGGGGTCACCGACGGCCTGATCGACGGCTTCGCCGGCAAGAACCGCATCGACGCCGTCGCGGAGTTCGCCTACCCGCTGCCCGTGGCCGCGATCTGCCACCTGCTCGGCGTGCCACGCGAGGACGAGCCGCGCTTCCACCACTGGGCCGACGCCACCGTGGAAGCCTTCGACCCGACCACCGGAACGTTCGAGGAACGCCAGCGCAGGAGAAGCGAGGTCACCCGCGAACTGGGCGAATATCTCAACACGCTCGCCGAGGCCCGCGTCCGCCAACCGGGCGACGACCTGATCTCCGGCCTGCTCACCGACACCGGCCCGCACGGGCCCATGGCCCGTACCGACCTGCTCAACACCGGCGCGCTGCTGCTGGTCGCCGGCCACGAGACCACCGTCAACCTCATCGCCAACGGCCTGCTCACCCTGCTGCGCCACCCCGACGTGCTCGATCGGCTGCGCCACGAACCCGACCTGAGCATCCCGCTGGTCGAGGAGCTTCTGCGATACGAGCCACCGGTGCACATGCTGACCGGCCGCAGCACCCTGGCCGACATCGACATCGCCGGCACCACCATCCCGCGAGGCTCACCCCTCGCGCTCGTCCTCGCCGCCGGCAGCCGCGACCCGCACCGCTTCCCCGACCCGGACCGCTTCGATCCCGGCCGCGCCGACAACACGCATCTCGGCTTCGGCAACGGCATCCACTACTGCTTCGGCGCGCCGCTGGCACGGAGCGAGACGCAGGTGGCGCTCTCCGCGCTGGCCCGCCGGCTGGTCAATCCCCGGCTGGTCACGGACCCGCCGCCGTACCGGCCCAACCCAGCGCTGCGCGGCCCCCGCCAGCTCATGATCGAGTTTGACGCCGTCGCACCTTGAGGGGCCGGTCCGCGCGCATCCTGGGAGGGGAAACCTACCTCGCGTCCTCCAGCAGCAGCGCGAGCTTCTTCTCGCAGGGTGCGTGTCCGATCTGCCGGCACAGCCGCAAGGCCTCGCCGGCCCGGTGCTCCGCCGCCTCGCGGTCGCCTCGTCGCCGTTCCAGCTTGGCCAGCTCCGTCAGCGCGGCCAGCTCCGGCAGCCGGTACGTGCTCTCGGCCGCCACGGCGTGGCCCCGCAGCGCGTGGCGGACGGCGCCCTCCTGGTCGCCCACGGCTTCGAGCAGCCGGGCGCGGGCGAGCAGCGCGTAGGCCAGATGCCAGTTCAGGCCGCCCGCGCCGATGAGGCCGTCGGCCAGGTCCAGGCTGTCCGCGGCCTCTGTCGTCAGGCCGAGGCGGACCCCGGCGTCGGCCAGGGCGACCAGCGCCGCCGCCTCCACCAGCCGGTCGCCCTGGCCGCGGCACACGCCGAGCGCCGCCAGCGCCTCGTCCCGCGACTGCGCCCACCGGCCGTTCTCCCAGTGCAGCCGGCTGATCCAGATCTGCGTCGTGGCCGCGCCGTGGCCGCCTATCGAGGTGATCAGGGCGACCGACTGCCGCAGGCAGGTCTCCGCCTCGCCGTACCGGCCCTGGTCGAGGAGCACGGCGCCCAGCTGCCGCAGATCGGCCCCCTCGGCGTAGGGCAGATCGTGGCGCCGGCTCAGCGCGAGTGCCTGCCTGCAGTAGTCCTCGGCCAGGTCCAGCCGGCCCAGGTGGTGGTACTGGTAGCCGAGCGCGTGGAGTGCCCGGACGTGGCCGGGCACCGAGCCGAGCTCGCCGAAGAGCTGCGCGGCCCGTACGTTGTCGGCCATCGCCTCGACGAGGTCGCCCGTCCACGCCCGCGCGAAGCTCAGCCCCATCCTGGCCGCCGCCTCGCCCTCCCGATCGCCGCTCTCGCGGGCGATGCGGACGGCCTGCTCCAGATGACCGACGGCCTCCTCACGGCGGCCGACGCGGAAGAGGCCGTCGCCCATGCCGGTGTGCAGCATGGCGGTCACGGCCGGGACGTCGTGCGCGGAGGCGGCCTCCAGCAGGGTCGGCGCGATCTCCATCCACTCACCGATGCGTCCGGTACGGGCACAGATGGCGCGGACCATGTCGGCCAGGCGCCAGACGGCCGGGCCGGGATCCCGCTCGATCGCGCGCCTCAGCGCGGCCAGCAGATTGATGACGTCGGCCGCCTCGGGGGACGGCAGCTCACGGGCGTCCGGGCCCGGCTGCGGACCGGAGAGCAGGGACTCGCCGGGCGCGCACCGGGCGGCGATGGCCGCGCCCAGTTCCAGGTAGTGCTCGAACAGGCGCTGCCAGGCCGGCTCGCGCTCGGGATCGCGCCCGGCTTCCGCCACCGCGTACAGGCGGACCAGGTCGTGGAAGCGGTAGCGGTCGGTGATGTGGTGTTCGAGCAGGTGGGCCGCGGCCAGGGCCTTGAGCGAGGCGCGGGCCGCGTCCCGCGGGAGGCCGGTGACCGCCGCCGCGGCCGCCACGGTGACATCGGGGCCGGGCACGAGCCCGAGCAGGCGGAAGACCCGCTGCTCGGCGGGGGCGAGCACGCGGTAGGAGGCGGAGAAGGCGACGGTGACGGCGTTGTCCTTGGCGCCGTCCACGGTGAGCCCCGCCAGCGGGTTGCCGGCGGCCAGCTCCGCCGCGACCGCCGCGGTGCCGTCCTCGGGCCGGGCGGCGGCGTTCGCGGCGGCGATGCGCAGCGCGAGCGGCAGCCCGCCGCACGCGCGTACCAGCTCGCCGCGCGCGTCCGACTCGGCCGGGCCGCCCGCCGGCCCGAGCACGCCGTCCAGCAGCGCCCGGCCGTCCGCCTCGGACAACGGGCCGAGCGAGTGCTGCCTGGCACCCGCGAACGCCACCAGCTCGCCCAGGCGGTGCCTGCTGGTCACGAGCGCCACGCCGTTCGGGGGCAGGAGCTGCTCGATCTGGGCCGCCGCGCGGGCGTTGTCCAGGAGCAGCAGGAACGAGTGCCCCGACAGCAGCGAGCGATAGAGGCCGAGCTGGGTCTCGAACCCGCCCCGCACCCGTTCGGGATCGACGCCGAGCGAGACCAGCAGCCGGGTCAGCGCCGCCGTCGTGGTCAGCGGCTCGTGGTCCGGGTCGTAACCGCGCAGGTCGATGTAGAGCTGCCCGTCGGGGAAGCGGTCCTTGGCCTGGTGCGCCCAGCGCAACGCGAGGGCCGTCTTGCCCATGCCGGCCGTGCCGCTCAGCACGCACACGCCGTCGCCGCCGGCCAGGCACTCGTTCAGCCACGCCAGCTCCGCGTCGCGGGCGGCGAACTCGGGCACGTCCCTGGGCAACTCGGCCGGCCGTGCGACGAGGGGTTCTCGTCGCGGCGGAGGAGGCGCCGGCTGCAGGCCCTCCCCCGGTAAGTCCGGTTCGTCGTCCCGCAGGAGCCGCTGGTGCAGCTCGCGCAGGGGGCGGCCGGGCTCGATGCCCAGTTCGTCGACCAGCCGCCGTCTCGCCTCCCGGTAGACGGCCAGCGCCTCGCCGCGGCGCTCGCACCGGTGCAGGGCCAGCATGAGCTGTCCCAGCAGCCGCTCGCGCAGCGGGTGCTCGGCCACCGTCGTGTGCAGCTCGCCGACGATCTCGGCGTGCCGCCCGGCCGCCAGTTCGGAGTCGTACAGCTCCTCCAGGGCGCAGATCCGCCTGTCCTCGAGGCCCGGACGTTCCTGGTGGATCAGCTGGGCGCCGGCCCCTGCCAGCGCGGGCCCGCGCCACAGCCCCGCCGCGGCGCGCAACCGGGCCGCGGCGTCGGTGTGGCGACCCTCCTCCGCGTCGGCGCGCGCGGCGGCTCTGTACTGCTCGAACAGCTGCAGGTCGAGCTCGTCCGCGCCAGCGTGGATGCGGTAGCCGGCGCCGACGCGGCCGATGCGCTCCTTGCCGACCAGCGCTCGCAGCTCGTGGACGTAGACCTGCAGGCGCGAAACCGCCGTACGCGGAGACTGCTCGCCCCAGATCAGGTCGACGAGCCGGTCGTCCGACACCGTGCGGTTCGCGTGGAGCAGCAGGGCGGCCAGCACTGTCCGCTGTTTCGGTGAGCCCAGCGCGATCGGCCCGTCAGGCCCGTCGACCGACACCGGCCCGAGCAGCGCGAAGCGCACCTCCGATTCCATGTGCCCCCTTCACGTCCCGATTCCTCCGCTGCGATGCCGGCGAGTGATGATCGTACGACGGGGGTACGGGAGTGATGGCAAGATCCCGCCCAATCACCAGGATCAGGCGGGATCCCGTCGGCCGGAGGCTACTTCAACGCTTCCCTTTCACTCCCGGATCCAGACGGTCATGTCGGAGAGGCCGCGGTTGGCCCAGGAGAAGTACGGCACGGCGGTCAGCGTGACGCCGCGCCGGGCGGGAGGTCGGTCGCCGTACAGCGAACCGTCGGCCTCGGCGTCCGCGGTGGCGTCGGCGTTCAGGATGACGACGCCGGTCCGCTCGTCCGGGACCGCGTGGACGGGGGTGTCGCGGGCGAGGGTGAGGCTGTGCACGGCGCAGTCGTGGTCGACACCCTCCAGGCAGAACACGATCGGACCGCGCTCGAGAGCGACCTTGCCGGCGGTGGCGGCGACGCCGGGATCCGCCCAGGTCCGGCGGACCTCCATGCCGAGGTCGATCTCGACCACGTCGCCGGCCCGCCAGCGGCGGGAGAGGGCGCAGTAGCCGTCGCGGAGGACAGGCTGGTGAACGGGCTCGCCGTTGACGGTGACGGCCGGCTGCCGGCTCCAGCCGGGGATACGTACGGCCAGCGTGAACTCCGCCCCGTCGTCGGCGTGGGTGACGGTGACGGCCAGGCGGCCTTCCCGGGGGTAGGCGGTGTCCTGGCGGAGGGTGACCTCGCCGCCGGCGAAGGTGAAGCGGGCGGTGCCGGCCACGTACAGGTTGACGACGGCCTCGCCGGGTCCCTGGGCGTAGACGTAGCGGCCGAGCTCGCTGAGCAGCCGGGCGAGGTTGGGCGGGCAGCAGGCGCAGTCGAACCATTCCTGCCGGGTCACGGTGCCGTGGCTGGCGAGGGGGTTGCCGTAGAAGTAGCGGGTGCCGTCGGCGGAGGCGCCGCTGAGGACGCCGTTGTACAGGGCGCGTTCGAGGGCGTCGACGTAGTGGCCGTGGCCCGTGAGGTTGCTCATGCGCCGGGCCCACTGGACGAGGCCGATCGCGGCGCAGGTCTCGGCGTAGCCGTGGGCGTCGGGCAGGTCGTACGCGGGCCCGAAGCCTTCGATGCTCGGGTCGGAGCCGAGCCCGCCGGTGACGTACAGCTTCTTTTCCGTGACGTCGGCCCACAGCCGGCGCACGGCCTGGAGCAGCCGGTCGTCGCCGTACTCGCCGGCCAGGTCGGTCATCGCGCTGTACATGTACATGGCGCGGACCGAGTGACCGACGGCCTCGGCCTGGTCGGCCGCGGGCAGGTGGCTCTGGTTGTACTCGCGGAAGCGCCGCAGGTCCCTGGGCTTCCGGGGGAGCCTGGTGCCGAAGTAGCCGGGGGTGCCGCGCCGCCGCAGTTCGGCCTCGAAGTAGTAGGGCTCCTCCCCGCGCCAGTCGATGAACCGCCGGCCGAGGTCGAGGTAGCGGCGCTCGCCGGTCGCACGGTAGAGCTTGACCAGCGCGAGCTCGATCTCCTGGTGCCCGCAGTAGCCGCCGGCGCGGGGGCCGTCGGGGCTGAAGACGGTGTCGATCAGGTCGGCGTAGCGGCGCACGATGTCGAGCAGCCGGGTCTTGCCGGTCGCCTCGAAGTGGGCGACCCCGGCCTCGATGAGGTGACCGGCGCAGTACAGCTCGTGGGCGTCGCGGAGGTCGGTGAACCGCTCCCCCGGCTTGACGACGGTGAAGTACACGTTGAGGTAGCCGTCGTCCTGCTGCGCGCCGGCCAGCAGCTCGATCGCCTCGTCGACGGCCCGGTCGAGCTCGGGGTCGTCGGTGGTGGCCAGGCAGTAGCTGGCGGCCTCGATCCACTTGGCGACGTCGCTCTCCCAGAAGATGTGCGGCTCGTCCGGGTCCCCCGGCCGCCAGGACAGGCTCAGGGCGTCGAACTGCTGTCCGGGCCGGCGCAGCTGGCCCTCCTGGTGCCGCAGCGTACGGGTACGGATCAGCTCGCGGCGCGGCGCCCAGAACGCGTCGTCGATGGTGACCGCGGTCAGCGGCAGCGGCTCGCGACGCAAGGCGGCGGCAGAGGTCATGGTCATGGTGTTCCCAACGGGGTGTCGTGAAATGAGCCCGGGGCCCTGGGAAGGACCGCGGTGCCCCAGACGTAGGCGAAGGAGGCGAAGGCCGGTACGGCCACGCCGAAGACCGGGACCAGCCCCGGGACGACGTAGTACGCGCAGAGGATCACGCCGACGACGAGCAGCGTGACGAGCGCCTGGACCGGGCGGGCGAGGACGAGGATCGCGCTCCGGCGGACGAGCGCGCCCGGCCCCTCGTCGAAGTGGGCGGCGAGGATCCAGATGTTCGCGCTCATGCACGACACGAACAGCGTGACCAGCCAGAGCAGCGCGCCGAGCAGCGGCTCGACGACGCCGAGGTCCGCGCTCTCCAGCAGCCGCCGGTCCACCAGGAGCACCGCCCAGGCCGCCGCGAAGACGTAGCCCACCACGTTGGCGGTGCGGAACTCCTGCCGCCAGAGCCGGCGGAACTCGCGAGGCGCTCCTGAATGCAGGAGCTCGCCGCGGATGACGCCGTACACCGCGGCGGTCGCGGGGAAGACGCCGAGCACGACGCCGCCGGCCAGGGTCCACACGACCCACAGCAGGTGCAGCTTGAGCAGCAGCAGGCCCACCTCGCCCGCCCTGGTGTGCCAGGTGAGGACGCGTCTCATCAGCCTTTCACCGACCCGATGAGCACGCCCTTCTCGAAGTAGCGCTGCAGGAACGGGTAGAGCACCAGGACCGGGAGGCTGGAGACGACGATCACGCCGTACTTGATCTGGTCGGCGTACTGCTGGTCGTAGGAGGTGCCGCTGCCGCCGGAGGCCCCGACGCCACCGGCGAACGCCTGGTTGGACAGGAGGATGTCACGCAGCACGATCTGCAGCGGTTGCAGCGCGTTGTCCCGGACGAACACCATGCCGGTGAAGAAGTCGTTCCAGTGCTGGACCAGGTAGTACAGGCCGATGACCGAGACGATCGCCTTGGACAGCGGCAGCGCGACCCTGGCGAAATACTGCAGGTAGGACACGCCGTCGATCATCGCCGCCTCGAACAGCTCCTTCGGCAGAGAGTGCTCGAAGAACGCGCGGGCGATGATGAGGTTGTAGACGTTCACCGCCGACGGCAGGACGAACACGAGCCAGTTGTCCAGCAGGCCGAGATCGCGATAGAGCAGGTACGTCGGGATCAGCCCGCCGTTGAAGAACATCGTGAACACGAAGAACAGCATGAGGATCCGCCGGGGGCGGAACTCCGGCCGCGACAGCGCGTACGCGGCGGGGATGGTGACGACGAGGTTCAGCGCGGTCCCGACGAGGCTGTAGAGCAGCGTGTTGCGGTAGCCCGTCCAGATCCGCTCGTCGTTGAAGATCTCCCGGTACCCGAAGAGGTTGACGCCCTTCGGCCACAGCCACACCTCGCCGGTGGAGATCAGCGACGGGTTGCTCACGGACGCGATCACCACGAAGTAGACCGGATAGACCACCGCGAACAGGACCGCCACGCAGATCGCGCCGAGCGCCAGCGTGAAGACGACATCGCCCGGTGTCTTCTTGCGGAAGAATGTCACCACAGGCTCCAGTTCGACACGCGGCGGGCGATCGCGTTGGCGGCGATCAGGAACGCGAAGTTGATGACCGTGTTGAAGAGGCCGATCGCGGTGGCGTAGCTGAACTGCGTGCTGAAGATGCCGATCTTGTAGACGTACGTCGCGATGACCTCGGACACCGGGAGGTTCAGGTTGTTCTGCATCAACCAGACCTTCTCGAAGCCGGTGTTCAGCACGCCGCCCATGGTGAGGATGAGCAGGATCACCATGGTCGGCACGATGCTCGGGACGTCGACGTGCCGGATGAGCTGCAGCCGGTTCGCGCCGTCCACCTTGGCCGCCTCGTACAGCTGCGGGTCGACCCGCGAGAGCGCGGCGAGGTAGATGATGCTGTTCCACCCGCAGTGCTGCCACACGTCGGAGATCACGTACACCGGCACGAAGGCCGCCGTGTCGCCGAGGAGGTTCACCCCGTCGAGGCCGAACAGGGCGGAGACCCGGGTGAGCAGCCCGGTGGAGGGGTTGAGGAACGCCTGCAGCATGCCGACGATGACCACGATCGAGATGAAGTGCGGCAGGTACGTCGCCGTCTGCATGACCCTTTTGCGCCGGCCGCCGGCGATCTGGTTGATCATCAGGGCCAGCAGGATCGGCGCGACGAACCCCACCACGAGCGTGGTGAAGGCGATGACGAACGTGTTCTTCAGCAGCGGCCAGAACAGCGGGCTGTCGAAGAACTGCCGGAAGTACTTCAGGCCGACCCAGTCCCCGCCGGTGAGCCCGGCGGTGAAGTCGAACTCCCGGAAGGCGAGCTGGATCCCGTACATCGGGACGTACATGAACACGGCGACGAACCCGACGGCCGGCAGGACCATGAGCCACAGTTGCCAGTACCGCCTGACGTGCCGGCCGGCGCCCATCCTTCGGGCCCCGGCCGGCTTGCGAGCCGCGACGAGAGACTCCGCCATCAGCGCGTCTTCACGTACTCGTCGTAGTAGCGCTGGTAGATGTCGATGTTCTTCTGCAGGCCGGCGTTCTGGACCTGCTGGACGTACTGTCCCCACTGATCCTCGACGCCGCCCTTGGTGATCCACTCGGCGAACTTCGTCATCGCGGTGTTGAGCATCGTGGTGTTGTTCAGCCCGAGCTGGTTGGTGTCGTCGGGCTTCATCTGGATGAACTGGAACGGGTAGACGTCCTTGTCCACGTCCATGTTCGCCAGCGCCTTCTGCAGCGGCTCGGTCTGCTCGACGGCCTCGTCCAGGTCGGCCGGCAGCTTCACCTCGATGTCGTCCCGGATCCAGACCGGGCCGGCGTCGGCGATGGTGACCGTCCACTTCCAGGTCGACGGGTCGACCTTGGGGTCGGCCGGCGGGAGCACCTCGTACTCCTTGTCGCTGACCTTCTTGACGTACTTGCCGAGGTCGCCCCACAGCACCTGCAGCGACATCTCCTTGTCGTAGAGGGCGTTGACGATCTTGAGCGCCGCCTGCTTGTTGCTCGTCTTGGCGGACATGAGGATCTGGTTCGACGGGAAGTTCTCGCCGTTGGAGTCGTACGTCCAGGTCACCGGGGTGGTCTGGCCGGCTTTGGCCAGCAGGGGCGCCATCGCGACGTACTGATCGGCCAGCTCGGCACCGAACCGGTCGCTGGCCGTCCAGCCCCAGCTGAAGCCGACCTTGGCCACCTTGCCGGAACCGCGGCCGACCGCCTGGTAGGCCGAGTAGTCCTGCGTCATGACGTTCTTGCTGACCAGGCCGGCGGCGTAGCAGCGATGGAGGAACTCGATCACCTGCTTGTAGCGCTCGTCGACGAGGAAGTTGCCGACCTTGCCGTCCTCCAGGAAGTAGCCCTGGCCGCCGCCGCCCGCGATCGGCAGGCCGACGCTGCCGAGCAGCACGCTGGGCTGGAAGTAGCCGAAGCCGCCCGTGCCGACCGGTGACCAGTCCATCGGGATCTCGTCGTTCTTGTCACCGTTGCCGTTGGCGTCCTCCTCCTTGAACGCGACGAGCACGGTGTAGAGCTCGTCCCAGGTGGTGGGGACCTTCAGGCCGAGCCGGTCGAGCCACTGCTTGTTGATGTACTGGTGGGTCACGGTCGTCGGCCAGAACCGCTTGTAGCCCGGGACCGCGTAGACCTCACCGCTCGTCAGCGTGGCCATCGACTTCAGCTGCGGCTTCGCCGCGAACAACGCCTTGACGTTCGGGAGAGCGTCCAGGTCGTCGGCCAGGTTCTCGAAGAGCGTCCGGTACGTGCCCAGGTCGGCGTTCGTGATCGCGTTCGTGCCGATGATCAGGTCCGGCACGTCGCCGGCCGCCAGCATGGTGGACTTCTTCTGGTCCCAGTCGGCGGAGATCTCCTGCCACTGGATCTTCACGCCCGCGATCTTCTCCAGCTGTTTGGGCCACTCCATCGTGCTCATCGGCTTGGTCAGCGGATGCTTGTTGACCAAGATCCGCAACGTGTTCGGATCGCCGGAGTTCTTGCCGGAGCAACCCGCGAGTGCGGTGAGGCCGGCCGCGACGACGAAGGCCCGGCGGGACAGAGCCGGTGAGGTGGCCATGCGGTCCTCCTGAGGGGGGACGGAGGGGTGTGACCGAGATCTCGGTGAATGTTTCAGCGATGTTAGGGGCCGTCATTCAGCGTTGTCAATGACAAGACAATCAGGGGAAGAAGTGACCGCGTCGAGGGGTGCGGAGGGGGTCAGGCCTGCCCGGACGAGTCGCGAATCAGCAGGTGCACACCGGTGTGCACCTGCCGGGCCGCGCCGTCGTACCCGTCGAGGCGCTCGATGAGCAGGTGGACGGCGGCGGCCACCATCTCGCCCTGGTCGGGGCTCACCGACGACAACGACGGGATGGTGAACTCGCCCTCGTCCGTGTCGTCGAAGCCGGTGACCGCGACGTCCTCGGGGATGCGGATGGCGTGCGCGCGCAGGGCTTTCAGCACGCCCACGGCGATCGTGTCGTTGACGCAGACCGCGGCGTCGAACCTGGGGCCGGAGCGCCGCAGCAGCCCCACCATCGCCTCGTAGCCCGAGGCCCTGCGGTCCCAGTCGGAGCTGTAGGCTACGAGCGAAGGATCATGCTCGATGCCGTGCTCCTCCAGAGCGGCCACGAACCCGGAGTAGCGGTCCCCGGTCGGGACTGCGCCCGCCGGACCGTTCCACACGAACGCGAGCCGCCGCCGGCCGGTGGCCAGCAGGTGCCGGGTGATCGCCAGGAAGCCCGCGTGCTCCCCCATCAGCACACCGTCGAGCGTCTTGATCGGCGCGCCGCCCAGGGCCACCGCCGGGCGCCGCGGCGCCGCGCCGGCGAGCAGTTCGTCCGACAGGTGGTGCGGGCAGATGATGACGCCGTCGACGTCGGCGGTCGTCACGCCGAGCACCGCGTCGCGCTCGCGCTCCCCGCCGTTGGCGATCCGCAGCGTGCTGGTGAACCCGCACTCGGCCAGGGCGAGGATGAGCCGCTCGGCGTTCTCCGCGAAGTACGGCTGGTAGAGGTTCGGCACGACGACGGCGATCCGGCCGGTCCGGCCGGAGGCGAGCCCGCGCCCGGCCTGGCTCGTGGCGTGTCCCGCCTCGTAGCCGACCTCCTCGACCGCGGCCTGGACCTTGGCCCGGGTGGCGGCCGAGACATGCGGGCGGCCGAGCAGGACGTTGGACACGGTCTTCGCCGAGACCCCGGCCCGCACGGCGACATCCGCCAGCGTCGGGCGCTTCACCGCGGGTCCCGGCCGAGCGTGGACTCACGCCGGATCAGCTCGACCGGGGAGACCACCGCGCGCGGCTGTCGCGGCGCCGTGCCGGCGAGGCGATCGGCGAGCAGCTCCAGCGCGCTGCGCGCCAGCCGGGCCGGTCCCGGGTCGATCGTGGTGAGCGACGGCGTCGAGAACCGCCCGTCCTCCAGGTTGCCGTAGCCGGCGACCGCCACCCGTCCGGGGACGTCCACCCCGTGCTTGACGAGCGCCGCGAGAGCCCCGAGCGCCACCTCGTCGTTGACGCACAGCAGCACGTCGACGTCCGGGTGCCGCTCCAGCACCTGTACGGCGGCCCGCGCTCCCGCGCGCCGGTCGGCCACCTCGCCGAGATCCGCGCACGGCACGGGCACCGGACCGGATCGGTCGAGACAGGCGCGCAGCTCATCCTGATGCGCGCCGAGCAACGCCGGGCGGGACCGGCCCATGACGGCGAGGTGGCGGGCCATCAGGGCCGCCGCCTCCGCGACGTCCTCCTGAACGCGATCCACCTCAACCCGGTCCACCTCGGCCGCGCCGCCCTGCACGACGACCACCGGGCGGTCGTCCAGCCCGTCACCGACCGGCCCGATCAGCACCACGCCGTCGAACGTCTTCCCCCGGGCGGCGAGCACCGCCGCCACCCGGGCCGGATCGCCGTGCGTCGGCTCGACCGCGGCGAGCATCCCCCAGCGATCGGCCTCGGTGACCAGGGCTTCGACGAGTCCCGCGAGATACGGGCGGCGCAGCTCGGTGACGGCGATGCCGACCACCCCGACCTGCCCGGTCCTGAGCGTCCTGGCGGCCCGGTTGGGGACCCAGCCGAGCTCGTCGATCGCCGCATGCACCCGGCTCACCTTCTCCGGACGGATGTGCGGCTCGCCGTTCACCACACGTGACACGGTCTTGATCGAGACGCCCGCCCGATCGGCCACCTCCCGCATCGTCACGCGCATGCGAACAGCGTAGGTCACGGTAGGACTTCTCAGCATTCGGTTTGTGATCAGCAGGCCAGGGGTGCCGAGCCGAGCGCCACGTCGTCGTACCAGAGGGTGTCCTGGTCGCTGCCGTAGCTCTCCCAGCCCAGCCGCAGCGTGGCCGGGCGCGGCGCGGTGGCGCGGCGCAGCCACTGGGAGTCGATGTCCTGCGTCGGGGTGCCGTCCACGCGCAGGCCGGCGACTTCCTGGTTGTCCAGGTACGTACGCATCGACTGCTTGGTGGTGTCGATCTCGTAGCGCAGGCAGACCCAGCGGTTGACGGGAAGCGCGGTGCTGAGCGCGACGCCCGCCGGGCTCTGCTCGGGCAGGGTGGCGTCGTCGGACTCGCGGTTCCACTGCAGGGCGCCGTTCTGGCCGCCGATGCGCAGGTCGCGGTTGCCGTCATTGGCGTCGGCCATGGTGATCATGCTGACGTGCGTCGCGGGCAGGGCGGTCGTGTGCCGGACCCACATCCTGGCGTAGACCACCGGGCCGACGCGGGAGACGTCGCGGGTGGTGCCGACGAAAAGGTGGTTGCAGTAGCCGCCGCCCCCGTTGACCCGCAGGGACTTGCCGCCGCTGTGCGCGATCGCGGTGTCGATCACGGCCGTGCCGGTGCCGGCGCAGTTGGGGGTGACGACCTGCCAGTCGCCGGACGGGCTGCCCGCCTGGTCCTCGAACCCGGAGCAGACCGTCGCCCCCGAGCAGCCGGGCGGCACCGTGGGGGTGACCGTGGGGGTGACAGTGGGCGTTACGGTGGGCGTGACGGTGGGGGTCTGGCTCGGGGTGGTGGTGCCGTTGCAGGCCGCGTCGTTGAGCGTGAAGTCGGTGGGCGCGGGGTTGGCCGCCGACCAGGTGGCCTGCAGGCCGAACTCGGCGCTGCCGCCCGTGGCCAGCGCGCCGTTCCACGCGACGTTGGCCGCCGTCACGACCCGGCCGTTCTGCTCCACCTGCGCGTTCCACGCGCTCGTCACCCGCTGGTCCCCGGTGTACGTCCACCGCAGCCGCCACCCGCTGAGCGCCGTCCCCAGGTTCGTGACCTTCACCTGCGCGGTGAAGCCGCCCTGCCAGGAGTTCACGGTGTAGTCCACTTTGCACCCGGTGTCCGCGGAAGCGGGGGCGGTCACGGCGGCGATGCCGCCGATCGCCACGGCGACGCAGGCGACGACTGCCCAGAGCCGGGCAGACAGCGTGTGGGGACCGGACATGACATCGCTCGCCTTCGGGGTCCGTATGGGAGCGCTCCCAAACCGTCTCTTGAAGACGATGGTTCGCGGGATCACGCCGAAGTGTCAACCCCGCACCCGCTCCCTACGCACCTGACCAGGGAGCTCACCGCTGAACCTTTCATCCCGGCCGCACGGGATCAGCCCGCGGCGAGGGCGGACAGGATGGAGTCGGCGATGACCCGATGTCCGGCGGCGTTGGGGTGGTCGCCGTCGGCGGCCAGCAGCGGGGTGTCGTCCCGGGAGCCGTCCCCCTTGAACGGGCCGTAGACGTCGACGTAACGCGCGCCCTTCGCCGCGGCCGCACCGGCGAGGGTCCGGTTCACGACGCGCGTGAGGGCGTCGCTGTTCGACACGTACGCCGTCCCCTTGGCCCGGGCGCTGTCGCCGTCCAGGAACACGTTCCAGTAGCCGGTCACGACGATCCGGCTGCGCGGGCGGGCCTGCAGCGCGCGAACCTTGCCGAGGATGCCGTCCACGTTGGCGCGCAGCCGCGCGAGGTCGTTCCTGTAGCAGGCCAGCCCCGCGCGGGGACCGCAGTCGTCGTCCTCGAGCGCGTCGCTGTCGAAATCGTTGGCGCCGATGGTGATGATCACCAGGTCGGCTTTCACGATGGCGTCCGTCGCCGACCCGCCGTCCATCTGATCGAGCAGCCCCTGCGAGGTGAGCCCTCCGGTGGCCAGGTTGTCGACGGCGACGCCGGTGCCTTGCCTGGTCGCCAGGGTCTTCCTGATCAGCGAGACGAAGGTGTCGCAGTCACACGCGGAGCCCGCAGGCACCGAATCGCCCAGCCCCACGATGGAGGTCACCGCCGCCGGGATGGGGTGCGGGGTGGCGACCGTCTCACCGGCTCGCGCGTCCCTCGCCACTCTCGCGATCGGGACGGTCTCGAGCGCGACGCTCCAGGCCACGGCGAGGACCGCGACCACCGCGACCCCTCTGAACCGCCAGGTCATGCCGGCATCGCGGCGGCCTGCTCCGTGACGCCCGCGCATGATGCCTGCCCACCGCACGCGATCGCCCCCTGCCCTACCGTCTCAGCCCCGCGTCACCGTACCGGCCGCCTGCGGCAGCGTGAGCGAGATGCATCAGCTTACGCTGGACACTCCACGCAAAACCCCATAACCACGGCAGAACCCACGGCCCGCGAGGACCCTTCAACAGGCGAGTCCCGTGCCGGATGGGTCTCATCGGCGCGACTGCCGGCCCCGGTGCCGCCGGATCAGGCGGCTCGGTGGCGCGGCCGACCGGACGGCCGATCCCGTTGATCACGTCACGCACGTACGCGGCGTCGCCCTCCACGCTACGCAGCGGGTTCGCCGCGGCGACGGCGGTCAACCGATGATCGTGCAGGCGCGGGATGACGCGGTTCCAGCCGGCCGATTCGGCGAAGGCGCCGTGGACCAGGACGATGACGGGCTGCTCGCTCATGAGTGGACCTTTCCGGTGTTCGGTACCTCGCGGCTTGTGACAGCCCCCGAGAAGTTCCTGGTCGATGTCCGGATTTTGGTGGGCCTACCAGTCATCGACGACGGTCACGCTAGGGACGTCACGGATGCGAAGGCGGCGCGGACAGGTGGATCCTGTCCCGGCAGAAGAGAAGGGGGCTGACAGGCGATGGCCGATCTGGACTATTGCTGGCGTCTTCGCGAGGTCATGGCCGAGCGCGGCATGTCCTCCACCGTGGAGCTGCGTCCCCTGCTGGCCGCTCGCGGTGTTGATCTGTCGCCGAGCCAGGTGTACCGGCTCGTGGTCGGCAAGCCGGAACGGCTCAGCCTCCGCACGCTGATGGCGCTGCTGGACATCCTCGGCTGCACGATGGACGACCTGATCGGGCCGCTGCCCGCCCGCCGTACCGGGAAGTGACCGCTCCTCCCCGCGACAACGCCTGACAAAGTCCGCACCCTCCCCGTCGAACACGCCGTTCGCCGCATCCATGCTCGCCGCCGCGCGGCGCCATCCAGCCGGTTCGTTGATCAGGCCGTCTGGATGAGATATTGCATTAGATGAAAGTCGGTCCCGGTATCGCCGGTGATGCGTGGTGCGGAAGATATGGCGGGGATGTCGGATAAGGCTGATCTTGGGGGTGGGTGGTCCGCGACAGGCGGAACCCCGCGGCCGGGGTGGCTGGTGGGCCGAGAGGCGGAGTGCGCGACGCTCGACCGGCTGCTCGCGGACGTCCGCGGCGGCGAGAGCCGGGTGCTGGTGCTGCGCGGCGAGGCCGGAGTCGGCAAGTCGGCGCTGCTGGACCACCTGATCGCGAAGTCCGCCGGGTGCCGGGTGGTGGCCGCGACA
This sequence comes from Nonomuraea sp. NPDC004186, assembly GCF_053603495.1. Taxonomy (NCBI): domain Bacteria; kingdom Bacillati; phylum Actinomycetota; class Actinomycetes; order Streptosporangiales; family Streptosporangiaceae; genus Nonomuraea; species Nonomuraea sp. NPDC004186. The sequence goes on from NZ_JBSGFQ010000048.1 coordinate 90,178, forward strand.
GGGGTCCAGTCGGAGATGGAGCTGCCCTTCGCGGCCGTCCACCAGCTGTGCGTGCCGATGCTGGACCTCCTCGACACCCTGCCCGAACCCCAGCGTGACGCGCTCGGGACCGCCTTCGGGATGCGCGCCGGGCCCGCTCCCGACCAGTTCCTCATCAGCCTCGCCGTACTCAACCTCCTGGCCCAGGCCGCCGACGAGCGTCCGCTCGTGTGCGTGATCGACGACGCCCAGTGGCTCGACCGCGCTTCGGCGCAGGTTCTCACCTTCGTGGCCCGCCGCCTCATGGCCGAGAGCGTGGCCTGCGTCTTCGCCGTCCGTGACTCCGGCGAGACCGGCGTGCTGCCGGGCCTGCCCGTGATGGAGGTCGGCGGACTGCGGGACTCCGAGGCGCGGACCCTCATCAGCCGGGTGGTCCCAGGGCCGCTGGACGAGGAGGTGCGCGACCGGATCCTGTTCGAGTCGCGGGGGAACCCGCTGGCCCTGCTCGAACTGCCCCGCGCCGCGTCCGCGGGCGGATTCGTGGCGGCGGCGAGCGGGCAGTCGCTGGCGGGCCGCCTCGAGGACGGCTTCCAGCGCCGGCTGAACGGCCTGCCGGCCGCCAGCCGGATGATGCTGCTGCTGGCCGCCGCCGAACCCCTCGGCGATCCGGCCCTGCTGTGGCGCGCCGCCGACATGCTCGGCGTCGACACCACGGCGGTCGACGAGGCCGACGAACTGATCGACTTCAGCGACCGGGTACGTTTCCGGCATCCGCTCGTCCGTTCCGCGGTGTACAACGCGGCCGTCCCGAGGGAGCGCCGGCAGGCCCACCGGGCGCTGGCGGAGGCGACCGACGCCGCCACCGACCCGGACCGGCGGGCCTGGCACCGCGCGCAGAGCGCCGCCCACCCCGACGAGAGCATCGCCGCCGAGCTCGAACGCTCGGCCGGGCGCGCCCAGGCCCGCGGCGGTCTGGCCGCCGCCGCGGCCTTCCTGGAACGGGCGGTCGGGCT
>NZ_JBSGFQ010000049.1:0-91097 GCF_053603495.1 Nonomuraea sp. NPDC004186
GGCCCTGCGCGCCATCGGGAACGAGGCGGGCCGGACGGGGCCGACGAGGGCCGGACACGGTAGCATCGCCACGCCCAGCCCCGCCGCGTGGGAGGACCGATGCCGCACCGCCGTACCGCCGTGTTGCTGCCGGTCCTCGTCCTGCTGGCCGGCTGCTCGGGCGGTGCCGCGCGCGATCTCGGCATGACGGTGGACGGCCCGTTCGGGGCCAGGCCGACGATCGCTTTCGCGGGCGGCGGACCGGCCGCCGGGCTCCGGGTGGAGGAGCTGGCGACCGGCGGCGGCGCCCGGCTCGGCGCGGACGACACGGCGATCGTCCAGTACACCGCGCACGTCTGGGACGGCGGGGACAACCGCCTGGTCGACTCCACCTTCGACCGCGGCGCCCCGGCCGCGTTCCCGCTGGGGGAGCTGCCGCCGGGGCTGGACGGGGCGCTGCGGGGCCGCAGGGTCGGCAGCAGGGTCCTGGCCGCGCTCCCGCCCGATCAACGCCGTGGCGCGCGCCTGCCGCCCGGCGTCGGGCCCGATGACGAGCTGGTCTACGTGGTCGACATCCTCGGCGCCCACCCCAAGGGCGCCTCGGTCGAGGCGGGCGGCGGCTCGCTGGCGGGCGTGCGCGTCACCGCCGGCGCCCCGCCCGGGCTGGAGGTGCCCGCTACCGCCCCGCCGGCCGCGTTCGAGGTCAAGGTGCTGGCCAGGGGCGAGGGGCGCGGCACGCGGGCGGGGCAGCTCGTGGTCGCCCAGTACGAGGGCGCGATCTGGAGCCGCCGCCGCGTCTTCGAGGCCACCTGGGCGAGCGGCCGGCCGAAGGCGTTCAGGATCGGCGACGGCGGCGTGCCCAAGGGGTGGGAGGCGGCCCTGGTCGGGGTGCCCGCCGGCAGCCGGGTCCTGATGGTCGTCCCGCCCTCGTACGGGTACGGCCCCGCCGGCGACCCCGCCCACGGCATCACGGGCACCGACACGCTCGTCTACGTCGTGGACGTCATCGCCGCCTATTGAGGCAGGATGAACCTCATGATCCGCACTTTCCTGGTCATCGCATCCGCCTTAGCCGTCCTCCTCGGCGGAGCCACGGCCGCGTCCGCCGCCGATGACCCGCCCTTCTGCAAGGGCGTCAAGAAGCCCTGCGTCGTCGGCGGCGATGCCGGCACGACGTGGGTGAACACCTCCGCCGCCAACAAGGCCCAGGCCAAGGTCGTGGCCGCCCGCGTGCTGAAGAACGCCACGGCCGCCTACCGCCGTTACCACGCGCCCGAGTGGGTCGACATCTGGGTGATCAAGAAGGGGGCGTGCTGGCGCAGGTACGGCAACGTCCCGTCCGACGCCAGCCGCGCGTGCACGTACAAGCACGTGAAGCGGAAGCTTTCATAGACTCCCGTTGTGAGTAGCGACGACCTCGACGCGCTGGCCCTCCTGCACGACCCCGTACGCCGCAGCCTGTACGCGGCCGTCGCGGGCCGCGGCGGCGACGTGGGCAGGGGGGAGGCGGCCGAGGCCGCGGGCGTCTCCAGGACCCTCGCCGGCCACCACCTCGACAAGCTCGTCGAGGCGGGGCTGCTCGAGAGCGGTTTCCGGCAGCAGGAGAAGAAGGGGCCGGGCAGCGGCCGGCCCGCCAAGGTCTACCGCCGGGCCAGGGGCGAGCGGTCGGTGAGCCTGCCGCCGCGCGACTACGGCGCGCTCGCCTCCGTCCTGGCCGAGGTCGTCGACGCGCTCGGCGCCGAGGAGCGGGCCGAGCGGGCGGCGCGCGAGGCCGGCGCCCGGCTGGCCAAGAGGCACGCCGGTGAGCCCGTCGAGCAGGTGCTCAGGGAGCGCGGCTACGAGCCGTACGAGGAGGGCGGCGCGCTGCGGCTGCGCAACTGCCCCTTCCACGTGCTGGCCGAGGAGCAGCCGCTGCTCGTGTGCTCCATGAACCTGGCGCTGTGCCAGGGGCTGCTCGAAGGGCTCGGTGACGAGCCGGGCCGGGCCAGGCTCGACCCGCGGCCGGGGGACTGCTGCGTCTCCCTCTCTAAAACAAATGAGGATTGACATAGAAGGCGGACGGGTGGTGTGCTGAGCGTCATGCATCTCGCTGAGCTGAACATCGCCCATCTGCGCGCGCCCATCGACAGTCAGGAGCTCGCCGAGTTCGTCGCCCTCCTCGAGCCCGTCAACACCATCGCCGACGAGGCCCCCGGGTTCGTGTGGCGGCTGAAGGAGAGCGAGAGCGACCCCACCGCCACCGTCATCCACGACTACGGCGACCACCTGCTGATGAACTTCTCGGTGTGGGAGTCGCTGGACAGCCTGTGGAACTACACCTACCGCAGCGCCCACCTGGGCGTGCTGCGCAGGCGCAGGGAGTGGTTCCTGCGCCTGGCGGAGCCGTACATGGTGATGTGGTGGATCCCCGAGGGTCACATCCCGACGCTGGCCGAGGGCATGGCTCGGCTGGAGCGCCTCAGGGCCGAGGGGCCGAGCCCCGAGGCGTTCACGTTCAAGGACTCCTACGACAGCAGCGAGGCCGCCAGCCTGCCCGCCGCCGCCGAGGCCAGGAAGTAGGGCAGGTCCTCCTCCAGGCCCCTGCCCATCGTCGACAGGCGCACCGGGGACTCCCGCAGCGCCTCGTGCAGGCCCTCCACCGGCACCGGCACCAGGCGGTGCCGGACGGCCAGCAGCTCGGACTGGTCCCTGACCCGCTCGCCGAACTCCCCGGGCAGCTCCGGCACCGGCACGTCGGCGGGCGTCAGGGCGACCCGGCCGTAGGCGGTCAGCGAGTGGTGCGAGACCCCGTAGTGGCGCTCGCGCAGGTCGCCCTCGCTGACCCGCAGCGCAGCCACCGGGCGGCCGCGCAGCACTCCCGCCGCGTTCACCGCCTCGCCCGCCGACACCCCGGAGAAGCCCCACCTGGTGCCCGTGCCCAGGTTGCCGGGGCCCTGCGCGACGATCGCCACGTCGGCCTCCAGCACGTGGCGGGCCGCCAGCAGCCCGGTGTGGACGGTGACCGCCTCCACGTCGCCGCCGAACGACTGCCCGACCGTGACCACGCCCGCCAGCCAGCCGATCTCCCGCAGCCGGGCCGCCGCCATCGAGAACCACACCGGCAGCGCGCCGCCGTCCTGCATCACGTACGCCACCCGCGTGCCGGGCCGGTCGGCGTACAGTCCGCACAGGATCGGCGCCAGCGCCGAGTGCAGGTCGGCCACCACCACCGGCATCCCGTCGAGGGAGTCGGCCTCGCGCAATCTGTCATGATGCGGGGAGTCCTGCTCGTCGGCGCCCAGCACCGTGGCCTGCAGCGGCGTGTAACGGGCCTTCACCAGGTGGCCCGGACCGGCAGGATCTTGCGGCAAACGGTTCGGGACGGCCACCACCATGGCGTAACCTCCCGTACCGAGACCCATCGCGAGTGCCGTCGTGTTGAGCAGCACCTCGTCGCCGGGTTCCGGGCGGCCGACCAACGGCGGATAGGCCAGCGCCCGGCACTCCCCTTCGGGGACGGCGACGTCCAGCTCCACCGCTCCCGGCCACTCGCGTCGGATCCGTACAACCTCGCCCTTGCGCCATCTGATCACGGGGGCAGGGTAGCGTCCATGGAGGAGGAGTGAGGCAGATGTCGCGCCGGAAGACCGAACGGTTGCTCAATCTCGTGATCTGCCTGCTCGCCACCCGGAGGCCACTGTCGGCCGAGCAGATCCGCCAGGCCGTCCCCGGCTACGACCGCGATGGCGACGAGGCGTTCCAGCGCATGTTCGAGCGTGACAAGAACGAGCTGCGCGAGATCGGCATCCCCATCGACGTGGTGCGCGACCCCTGGGAGGACGAGCCGGGCTACCGGATCGAGCGCGAGTCGTACGAGCTGCCGGAGATCACCCTGGAGCCTGACGAGGCCGCCGTGCTCGGCCTGGCCGCGCAGGTGTGGCAGCGGGCCAGCCTGGCCGAGGCCGCCTCGGGGGCGCTGCTGAAGCTGCGCGCCGGCGGCGTGGCCACCGACCGGCCCGTCGGCGCGTCCATGGGCGGGTCCATGGGCGGCGGCGCGCTGGAGCTGCGCGTGGACACCCGCGACCCGGCCTTCCCCGCGCTGTGGGACGCCGTACGCGACCGGCGCGTGGTGCGCTTCGACTACCGCGGCGCCGGCAGCGAGAGCGTGCGCGCCCGCACCGTCGAGCCGTGGGGCGTGGTCAGCCGCAACGGCCGCTGGTACGTGGCCGGGTTCGACCGCGACCGGCAGGCGCCGCGCGTCTTCCGGCTCAGCCGCGTCACCGGCCAGGTCACCGTCATGGGCAGGCCCGGTGCCGTCGAGGTGCCCGAAGGGGTCGATCTCCGGGGTATGGTCGGCTTTCCCGACGACTCGACGGACGAGCGGGTGGCCGTCGTCCGCGTACGCCAGGGGACGTGCGAAGGGCTGCGGCAGCTCGCGGCGGCCGTGCGCACGGGGGAGCACGGGTGGGACGAGGCCGAGCTGCCCTTCACCGACCCCGAACGCCTGGCCGGCTGGATGGCCAGCCTCGGCGCCGACGTGGAGGTCGTCGGGCCGCCGGACGCCCGCGAGGCCGTCATCCGCCGACTGAAGGGGGCAATGGCATGACAGAGGAGCTGCGATGAGCGGGTCGGCCGACCGGCTGCCCAGGCTGCTGGCCCTGGTGCCGTACCTGATGTCCCACCCGGGGGCGCAGGTCGACGAGGTGGCCGCGGTGTTCGGGCTGAGCGAGAAGCAGCTCATCGACGACCTGCAGCTCGTGTGGATGTGCGGCCTGCCCGGCCACACCCCCGGCGACCTCATCGACGTCTCCTGGGACGGCGGCGAGATCATCATCGACAACGCCGAGACCATCGCCAGGCCGCTGCGGCTGGGCATCGACGAGGCCAGCGCGCTGCTGGTCGCGCTGCGCATGCTCGCCGCGACCCCCGAGCTCGCCCTGCCTGCCAACGAGGTGCCGGGCGACGCGCTGCCCCGCGTGACGGCCAAGCTGGAGCGGGCCGCCGGCGAGGGCGCCGCCACCCTCAGCAGCCAGCTCGCGGTCGACGTGGACGCCGCCCCTGACGCGCTGCCGCGCGTGCGCGAGGGGCTCACCAGGGGCCGCCGGCTGTCGCTGCGCTACTACGTTCCCGGGCGCGACGAGGTGACGCCGCGCGAGGTCGATCCCACGCGGGTCGTGGTCGTCGACGGCCGCACCTACCTGGAGGGCTGGTGCTACCGGGCCGAGGCGATGCGGCTGTTCAGGCTCGACCGGATGCTCGGCGTCGAGGTGCTCGACGTGCCCGCCGACCCGCCGGCCGAGGCCGAGCCCATCGACGTCACCCGGGGCGTCTTCCGGCCCTCGCCCACCGACGAGCTGGTCGAGCTGGAGCTCAGCGCCGCCGGGCGGTGGGTGGCCGAGTACTACCCGTGCGAGCAGGTCACCGAGCTGGGCGAGGGGCGGCTGCGGGTGGCGCTGCGGGCCCGCGACGAGGACTGGATCCTCAAGCTGGCGCTGCGCCTGGGCGACACCGGCCGGGTCGTCTCACCCCCTGAGATGGCCGAGACCGTGCGCCAGGAGGCCGAGCGGGCCCTGGCCCTGTACGCTCACCAGTCATGATGTGGATCTACGTGGCCGGCGGGCTGTGCGTCGCGGGGCTCGGCGTGGTCGGGGTCGCGGGTGCCCGCGTCGTCGTGGCGGCACGTACCCTGAAAAGGGAAATCGCCGAGGCGACGGCCCAGCTGGAGCCGCGGCGGGCCAGATTGGCGGGCCAGGGGGGTGAGACCACGCCCCAGGCAGCGTACGATCGTGGCTGAAACAGGCACTCGCTAGAAAAGGGCGTTTCATGTCGCAACTCGGAGTCCCCGAACTTCTGATCATCGCGCTGGTGCTCGTCCTGCTTTTCGGTGCGAAGAAGCTGCCCGAGATGGCCCGCGGCGTCGGCCGTTCTCTGCGCATCTTCAAGTCCGAGACGGCCAAGCTCCGTGAGGACGACGACGACAACCACACCGTCCAGGCCCAGGCGCAGGCCCCGGCTCAGCCGCAGCCCCCGGCGGCGCAGCCCCCGCAGATCCAGGCCACGCCCGCCCCCGCGCTCTCCGCGGAGGAGCAGGCCAGGCAGCTCGAGGAGCAGGCCGCCCGGCTGCGCGCCAGCGCCGCCGCCCAGGCTGACAAGCGCGTCTGACCCCATCCCTCCTCCTCACCTGGACTGCTAGATGGCGCTGCTCAAACGGTCGAGCCAGCCGGCACCCGACCACGACCCCGAGGGCCGCATGCCCCTCATGGAGCACCTGCGCGAGTTGCGTAACAGGTTGCTCATCGCGGCCGCCGCCGTCGTCGTGGGCATCATCATCGGCTGGATCGTCTTCGATCCGGTCTGGGCGTTCATCAAGGAGCCCTTCTGCGAGACGCCGCAGGCCCAGCAGTTGCGTGTCGGCGAGTGCACGCTGACCTACGGCGGCATCTTCCAGTCGTTCTTCCTGACGTTGAAGGTCTCGGCGATGGTGGGCGTCGTCGTGTCCTCGCCCGTCTGGCTCTACCAGGTCTGGGCCTTCGTCACCCCGGCCCTCTACCGCAACGAGAAGCGCTACTCGATCGCCTTCCTCGGGCTGGCGATCCCGCTGTTCCTGATCGGCGCCTTCCTGGCGTACGTGATCATGGACACCAGCCTGGCCATCCTGCTCGGGTTCGCGCCGAGCGACACCGTGGCCATCATCCAGATCGACGAGTACGTCAGCTACGTGCTGATCATGCTCGTGATCTTCGGCATCTCGTTCGAGCTGCCGCTCCTGCTCGTGTTCCTCAACATCATCGGTGTGCTGCCGCACGCCACGGTGAAGAAGTACCGCCGCTGGGTGATCTTCTCCATGTTCGTCTTCGGCGCGGTCATCACCCCCGGCGGCGACCCGCTGACGATGATGGCGCTGGCCATGCCGATGATCGTGCTCTACTTCCTGGCCGAGTTCTTCATGTTCATGCGTGAGAGGCGCAGGCCCGCCACCGAGGACTTCTCCCACCTGTCCGACGACGAGGCCTCCCCGCTGGTGGAGGACTCCACTCCGGTCGACGACGATCGCCCCGGGGAGGATTCCGGTTCCACGCGATAGGCGATAAATTCCGGGCGTGTCCCCTCAAATCGCCCTGCTCGTCAACCCCGCCGCACGCGGCGGCCGTACGCTGCGCCTGATCGAACCCGTGGCGCGCCGGCTGCGCGCCGGCGGGGCAGAGCTGTCGGTGATCGTCGGCGCCGACGCCGCCGACGCCCTCGCACGTGCCTGCACCGCCGTGGCCGAGCGCCCCGACGCGCTCGTGGCCTTCGGCGGCGACGGGCTGGTCCACCTGGCCGTGCAGGCCGTGGCCGGCACCGACGTGCCGCTCGGCATCATCCCCGCGGGCACCGGCAACGACATCGCTGCCGCGCTCGGGGTGCCCTGCGCCGACCCCATGGCCGCGGCCCGCGTCGTGCTGCGCATGAAGTCGCGCCTGGTGGACGTCGCCCGGATCCGGGCCGGGCAGGCCGACGAGCTGTTCGCGGGGGTGATGTGCTGCGGGTTCGACTCGCGGGTCAACGAGCGGGCCAACCGGAAGACGTGGCCGCCGGGGATGGCGCGCTATCTGGTGGCGACGGTGGAGGAGTTGCGCTCGTTCCGGCCGATCCCGTTCCGGATGACCCTCGACGACGGTGAGGTCGTCGAACGCGAGGCCATGCTGGTGGCGGTGGCCAACACGTCCTCGTACGGGGCGGGGATGCGGGTGTGCCCCGACGCCCGGCCCGACGACGGGCTGCTGGACGTGATGATGCTGGACGCGGTGTCCAAGACCGAGTTCCTGCGGGTCTTCCCGAGCGTCTACCGGGGGACGCATGTGGGGCATCCGGCGGTGTCGGTGCGGCGGGTGCGGAGCGTGCGGCTGGAGGCTGCGGACGTCATCGCCTACGCCGACGGCGAACGCGTGGGCCCGGCGCCGGTCCACTGCGAGGTGCGCCCGGGGGCGTTACGGGTCATCGTTTGAAATCTACAATGTAAAGGCGCCCGGCTCGGACGCCGGCTGAGGATCGGCCGGACCACTGGGGGACCGACCGGAAAGGCGATTTCGGTAGGCTGACGGGTATGACAACGCCAGCGGAACGCTATGCGGCATTCCGTCACAAGTATGGGGACGACGGGGCCGCGGTGAGATCGTTCCGAGGTCTCTACGACTTCGAGCTGGACGACTTCCAGCTAGACGCCTGCCGCGCCCTGGAGGCCGGAGACGGCGTGCTGGTGGCGGCGCCCACGGGGTCGGGCAAGACGGTGGTCGGCGAGTTCGCCGTCCATCTGGCCTTGGAGCAGGGCCAGAAATGCTTCTACACCACCCCCATCAAGGCGCTGTCCAACCAGAAGTACAACGACCTGGTCAAGCGCTACGGCACCGCCAAGGTCGGCCTGCTGACCGGCGACAACAGCGTCAACGGCGAGGCCCCCATCGTCGTCATGACCACCGAGGTGCTGCGCAACATGCTCTACGCGGGGTCGGCGACCCTGGCGGGGCTCGGGTTCGTGGTCATGGACGAGGTCCACTACCTCGCCGACCGCTTCCGCGGCGCGGTGTGGGAAGAGGTGATCATCCACCTGCAGGAGTCGGTGCGGCTGGTGGCGCTGTCGGCGACGGTGAGCAACGCCGAGGAGTTCGGCGAGTGGCTGGGCGAGGTGCGCGGCGACACCACGGTGATCGTGGACGAGCACCGTCCGGTGCCGTTGTGGCAGCACATGATGGTCGGCAACCGCCTCTACGACATGTTCGTGAACGACGAGCTGACCCCGCGCGTCAACCCCACGCTGATGCGGGTGACGCGCGACGCCGAGCGGCTGACGGCGGGGCGGGGCAGGCGCGGCTACGGCCGGCCGCAGCGTTCGCGCCCGCCGGACCGGGTGCAGGTGATCGAGAAGCTCGACGCCGAGGGGCTGCTGCCGGCGATCACGTTCATCTTCTCCCGTGCCGGGTGCGACGCCGCCGTTCAGAAGTGCCTGTACGCCGGGATCCGGCTCACGACCGACCGCGAGCGGCACGAGATCAGGCAGCTCGTGGACGAGCGCACCGCGCATCTGCCGGACGAGGACCTGGCCGTCCTGGGCTACCTGGAGTGGCGTGACTGCCTGGAGCGCGGGCTGGCCTCGCACCACGCGGGCATGCTGCCGGCGTTCAAGGAGGTCGTGGAGGAGCTGTTCACGCGCGGGCTGGTCAAGGCCGTGTTCGCGACGGAGACGCTCGCGCTGGGCATCAACATGCCGGCGCGCAGCGTGGTGATCGAGAAGCTCGACAAGTGGAACGGTGAGACCCACGCCGACCTCACGCCCGGCGAGTACACCCAGCTGACCGGGCGGGCGGGGCGGCGCGGCATCGACGTCGAGGGTCATGCGGTGGTGCTGTGGCAGCAGGGCATGGATCCGCTGTCGGTGGCGGGGCTGGCCGGCACGCGTACGTATCCGCTGCGGTCGAGCTTCCAGCCGTCGTACAACATGGCGGTCAACCTCGTCGGGCAGTTCGGTCGGGAGCGGGCCAGGACGCTGCTGGAGGAGTCGTTCGCGCAGTTCCAGGCCGACCGGGCGGTGGTCGGGCTGGCCAAGCAGCTGCGCAAGCACGAGGAGGCGCTGGAGGGCTACCAGGAGGCCATGACGTGCCACCTGGGAGACTTCCCCGAATACGCGGCGCTACGCCGCAGGCTCTCCGATCGTGAGGCCGAGCTGGCCAGGCAGCGCGGCGCCGCGCGCCGGGCGGCGGCCGTGCGGTCGCTGGAGGCGTTGCAGCCGGGTGACGTCATCCGGGTGCCGGGCGGGCGCCGGGCGGGGCTGGCGATCGTGCTCGACCCGGGCCGCAACCCGCGCGGTCAGGGGCCGAGCCCGCTGGTGCTGACGATCGGCAAGCAGATCAAGAAGCTCGACCCGGCGGACTTCCCCGTCCCGGTCGAGCCGCTGGAGAAGCTGCGCATCCCGAAGAACTTCAACGGCCGCTCGCCCAAGGAGCGCGCCAACCTCGTCTCCACGCTGCTGGCCAAGCTCGGCGACCGCGACCTGGGCAAGCCGGCCAGGGCGCGTGACCACACAGTGGAGGACGACGAGGTCAACGAGTTGCGCCGGCTCATCCGCCAGCACCCGTGCCACGGCTGTGACGAGCGTGAGGACCACGCCCGCTGGGCCGAGCGCTACTACAAGCTGCTGCGCGAGACCGAGGGGCTGCGCCGCCGGGTGGAGGGGCGCTCGCACGTCATCTCGCGGACGTTCGACCGCATCTGCTCGGTGCTGGAGCAGCTCGGCTACCTCGAAGGTGAGGCCGTCACCGACGAGGGCCGCCGGCTGGGCCGCATCTACACCGAGCTCGACCTGCTGACCGCCGAGTCGCTGCGCCAGGGGTTGTGGGAGGAGCTCGACCCGGCCGAGCTGGCGGCGTGCGTGTCGGCGCTGGTGTTCGAGTCGCGGGCCGCCGATGACGCGCGCCGCCCGAAGGTGCCCGCCGGGCGGACGCAGGAGGCGCTGACGTCGATGATCCGGCTGTGGGGGGAGCTGGAGGGCATCGAGTCCGACCATGGGCTGTCCACGATCAGGGAGCCGGATCTGGCGTTCGCGTGGGCGGCGTTCCGGTGGACGAAGGGGCACGCACTGGACGCCGTCCTGCGGGACGGGGTGAACGGCAACGAGCTGGCGGCCGGTGACTTCGTACGGTGGGTCAAGCAGCTGATGGACCTGCTCGGTCAGCTCGGGAACGCGGCCCCGCCCGGCAGCAAGATCAAGCAGACGGCGGGCAAGGCGGTCGACGCGATGCGGCGCGGCGTGGTGGCCTACTCCTCGCTCACCTGACCTTCTCGGAAAGGTCCTACCCGCCCTCTTCGGAGGGCGGGTCCGGGGGTGTGGCCGTCAGGAGTCCTTGCTGAGCGCGCCGATCGTCAGGAGCAGGCCCGCGACGCCCACCACGGCGCTCACGACGGTCAGGGCGGTGCCGTCGAGCACCAGGTGCAGCAGGCCGAAGTTCTTGCCGAAGAAGTGATCGGCGATGAGGCCGCCGAAGCCCTGGATCATGAGGATGACGCCGGTGAATGCCATGAGCCCATGATCCCCGGCGCAGACGTCCGATCCATCGGACCAAAGTATCGGGTGACCTACACCTTGGAACCAGTTCTGAGCGGCATCCTTTGGGATTACCGTTACCCGAATTAGCGATTCTTTTTATTTACGGTCGATTTAACGGCGGCAGGCAACAGCCTTTGTCGGGCGGTTTCACTGGTCAAATTCCTTTTAAAAAGGCGATATCTCGTGCTTTGTCGCTTTTCGGGTGCTAACGTGCGATTTGTGCAAGTCAGCAAACGGGGGAGGAATCATGGCTGGCTCTCAGCTCACCAGGTTCGACTTCCAGCAGGGTTGCTGCCGTCGCCGTAGGCGCTGGCGTTGCGGTTGGCGCGGTTGGCGCTGCCGCTCCCGGCGCTGGTGGTGGGGGTGGTAAATCGCTCCCGTGAGAGCCGGTGGCCTGGCCGCCGGCTCTCATTGACTGTCTCCGGCCGCGAACTCGCCCCGGCGATTTCCATTCGCCGTACTTTTCGCGAGTTCTGGCCGGACACCCGCGGGTTGCGCCGCCTATTCGCGGCCGGCGTCGTGTTCGCCGTCGTGGCCGCGCTCTGCGAGGTCGCCGCGATCCGCCTGTTCGGCCACATCACCGACGAGGTGCTGACCACCCGGCGGCTGAACGAGTTCTGGGTCCCGGCCTTCGCCTGGCTCGGGCTCGCCGCGATCGCCGGGGTGACGTCCTTCGCGGCGACGTACGCCACCGCGCTGGGCGCCGAACGGTTCCTGCTGGCTCTGCGCGACCGCGTCTACGCGCACCTGCAGACGCTCGCGCCGGACTTCTCGGAGCACCGGCGCCTCGGCGACCTGATGGCACGGCTGACCGACGACATCGAGGCCATCGAGGAGCTCGTGGGGTCCGGGCTGGTCAAGGCGCTCACCACGGCGGCGAGCGTGGTGTTCTTCGCCGGGGCGGCCTTCTTCATCCGCTGGGACCTCGCCCTCGTCACGATGGCGCTGATCCCGCTGTTCCTGGTGGTGTCCAAGGTGTTCGCGGGCAGGTTCAGAACGGCCGCGGCCCGGGAGCGCTACAGCAACGGCGCCATGAACAGCGTCCTGGAGGAGGGGCTGGCCAACCAGCCGCTCGTGCAGGCGTACAACCGGCAGGAGGCCGAGTCGGGCCGCCTGCACCGGGAGGGCGGCATGTGGCTGCGCGCCAACATGTCGCAGGCCTGGCTGTCCGGCCTGTACGGGCCCACCGTCCAGGTCATCGAGACCGTCTGCCTGATCGTCGTCCTGGGGTTCGGCGCGTGGGAGATCGCCGCGGGCCGGCTGACCCTGGGCGGCCTGCTGGCCTTCGCCGCGTACCTGGCACTGCTGTACCCGGCGGTCCAGGCGCTGGGAGAGCTGGCGCTGACGGTGTCGGAGGCGGCGGCCGGGTCCGACCGGGTCATCGAGATCCTCAAGGTCAGGCCGGCCGTCACCGACGCGCAGGACGCCGTGCCCGCCGGGCGGAGCCGGGGCCTGGTCGAGTTCGACCGGGTCGCCTTCACGTACCCGAGGCGCGGTCGGCAGGTGCTGCGGGACGTGACGTTCACCGCCTCGCCCGGCAAGGTCGTCGTCCTCACCGGGCCCAGCGGGGTGGGCAAGTCCACGCTGGCCAAGCTGATGCTGCGCTTCTACGACCCGGAAGCGGGCCGCATCCTGCTGGACGGGGTCGACATCCGGCGCCTGACGCGGCAGTCGCTGCGCGAGAACATCGCGATCGTGCACCAGGAGACGCTGCTGTTCTCGGCGTCCGTACGCGACAACATCGCCTACGGCCGCCCCGACGCCTCGCTGGAGGAGATCGTGCAGGCGGCGGAGGCGGCGGGGGTGCACGAGTTCGCCGAACTCCTGCCGCAGGGCTACGACACGCCGGTGGGGCAGCGGGGGCGGCTCCTGTCCGGCGGTCAGCGGCAGCGGATCGCCATCGCCAGGGCCGTCCTGCGGGACGCGCCGGTGCTGGTGCTCGACGAGCCCATGACGGGGCTGGACGAGGCCACGGCCGCGCAGGTCATGAAGCCGCTCCTGCGGCTCATGGCCGGGCGGACGACGCTCCTCATCACGCACGACCTGCGGTTCGTGCCGGAGGGGGCGCGCATCGTGGAGCTGTCGCCCGTGCACCGGGAGGAGCGCATCCGCCTCAAGCGCTTCGCCCGCGCCCACCCGCGCCCGCTGACCACCCCTCCCTGACCGACCGCCGCACCACACCCCCGGCCCGACACCCGCCTCTTTTCGGGGGCGGGTGTTCCGGTGTCCGGGGTCGGCGGCTGCCCGTCCTTCGAGCGGGGGTACGCACGGCGGCGGCGCGCCGGTCGGGGCGGGGAAGGCATGATCGGGATGGGTGCGGGGGCGAGGGGCCGTCGATAGAATCGGAGAGATCCCTCCGGTTGTTGAAGGCAGGTTCGTTCATGGGCGACGACCACAGCTCGGCCCGGCCGTTGCGGGCCGACGCCCGGCGGAACCGGGAGCGGGTGCTGCAGATCGCGCAGGAGGCCCTGGCCAGTGACGGCCTGACGATCTCCTTCGACGAGATCGCGCGGCGGGCCGGGTTCGGGGTGGGCACCGTCTACCGGCACTTCCCCACCAAGGAGGCGCTGTTCGAGGCGGTGCTGCTGGGGCGGATCGAGCGGTTCGTGGCCGACGCCCGCGCGCTGGCCACGGCGGAGGATCCCGGGAAGGCGTTCTTCGCCTGGTTCGCCAAGGTGGTCGAGCAGGCGTCGGGGAACCAGGCGCTCTGCGACATGCTCGACAGCGGGGCCGGGATGAGGGTCTCGCTGCAGGACGATCTCGGCAGGGCCGTCGCCCGATTACTGGTCCGGGCGCAGCGGGCCGGGGCCGCGCGCGGGGATCTGGCGGGGGAGGACGTGCTGGATCTGCTGCGCGGGTGCCTGGTGGCCGAGCGCCGGGCGCGGGCCAGAGGGGCCTCGGTACGGATGGCGGACGTGATCTGCGACGGGATGCGGGTGAAAGGGGCCTGAGCCTCATGGCGGGAGACTGACCGGCCGGTCAAAGCGGTGTCGTCATTCGTTCACGGAACGTCACCTTCGGGGCAGTTTTTCGGCCGATCGCGCTGGAAATCCCCATGTCAGAGACATCCTCGGACGCACTCGCCGAGGCCCCCCTCGGCTGCGTGGCGTCCGGCCGGCCCCGTTCGGAGGTAGCCACCACATGTTCGCCCTTGTCGCCGCACTGCTGTTCGTGCTCGCCCTCGTCTTCGAGATCGCCGGCCTCGCGGTCGGCAGCGTAGTCACGGTCGCCACGCTCGGCACCGCCGGGCTGCTCTGCGTCGCGCTCCACCTCATGGGTGTGGGTGCGGGGTGGAGCCTGCTGAAGAAGTGACGCCCGAGGCGGGGCCGCGCGCGGAACGTACCGTGCGCGGTCCCGCGGGTCGTCCGAGGTTCACGTCGCCAGGGTGAAGCGGACCTCGCGGGTCGCCGGGTCCGCCTGCGTGAGGCGTACCGTGACCTGCTCGCCGAGGGGGAGCGGGCCGTCGCAGCGGGCGATCACGGCCGGGTCGGCGAGCTGCACCTGCCCGCCCCCGCGGCGCTCGTCCACGTCGATCACGACCGCGTCGAACGCCTGCCCGATCCGTTCCCGCAGCAGGAACGCCTCCACCAGGTCCACGCACGCCCGCTCCACCGCCCCGGCGCGCCGCCCGGTCGAGCCCATGACGGCGGGCAGGACCGCCAGCCCCGCCCGGACGTCGAACGGCACCGGCACGCCCGCCGCGACCGCCAGGCACACCTCGGTCGCGTACCGGTCGACCAGGCGCCGCAGAGGAGCCGTGACGTGCGCGTACGGCGCCGCCACCGCCGCGTGCTCGGCCAGCGCGGGCGGCGCGCCGTCGAAGGCCACGTAGCCCGCGCCGCGCAGCAGCACCTTCGACTCGTGCAGGAACGCCGCCTGCTGCGGGTTCTTGGGGTCCAGGTCGTGCACCACGGCGCCGTAGGCGGCCCCGTCGGGCCAGGGGACGTCCAGCGCCTGGGCGACCCTGCGGACCTTCGCCAGGTCGTCGGCGTGCGGCCGGGGCAGTACGCGCAGGATGCCGATCTCGGCGTCGAGCATCATCGAGGCCGCGGCCATGCCGGTCAGCAGGGAGATCTGCGCGTTCCACGCCTCGGCGGGCAGTGGCAGCCGGAATTCCAGCCGGTAGGCGCCGTCGCCGTCGGAGACCACCTCCTGCTCGGGGGTGGGCAGGGTGACGCCGCCGCGCTCGCGTTCGAGGGCCAGCCGCAGGCGGCCGATCTCGGCCAGCAACCCCAGGACGCCGTCGGCGGTGCCGGTGTCGACGGCCGCCTGCACGTAGGCGTAGTCGAGGCGTTCGCGGCTGCGGACGAGCGCGCGCTGCACGTCGGCGCCGACCATGCGGCCGTCGGCGTCGAGGTCGATGCGCCAGACCGCGGCCGGCCGCAGCGCGCCGGGCAGCAGGCTGGCCGCGTCCTCCGACAGGACCTTGGGGTGCAGCGGCACCTTGCCCGCGGGAAGGTAGACGGTCTCGCCCCTGGTGCGGGCCTCGGTGTCGATGAGGCCGCCCGGCCGGACGAACGCGCCGACGTCGGCGATCGCGTACCAGACGCGGTAGCCGGCGCGCAGCCGCTCCAGGTGCACGGCCTGGTCGAGGTCCATCGAGCCGGGCGGGTCGATGGTGACGAACGGTACGTCGGACAGGTCTTCGGCGTCGAGCCGCGGCACCCGCGCCACCCACGCGGCCTCGTCGAGCACGGCGCGGGGGAAGCCGTCCGGCAGGTCGAGCTCCCGCCTGACGCGTTCGAACCCGTCCTCCAGCTTCAGGGGTATCTGATCGGGAACCTGAATCACGCCTGACAACCTACAGGTGGCGGGTGTTCAGGTGAGGCGCGCCTCCAGGCCGGTGAGGCGCAGCAGCCGCCGGATGGCGGGCGGGACGCCCGTGAGGCGCAGCGGGGTCTGCTGGGCCCGGGCGTGGTTGTGGGCGCAGACGAGGATGCCGAGCCCGGCGGCGTCGATGAAGGTCAGCCGGCTCATCTCGATGACCAGCGCGACCTGCTCGTGCGGGGCTCGTCCGGCCTCCTGCAGCAGGCCGAGCAGGTGGGCGCGGAGTTGTTCGGTGGTGGCGATGTCGAGCTCGCCGGACACGCTGACGGTCAGGCTCCCGTTGCGGCGGGTGGTGGTCAGCTGTAGTGGCTCCATGAATCGGCTCCGCGCTCTGTCAGGGCCGGGAACCTCCTGCCGGTTGCGCGGGCCAGCCCTTGCGTTGGGCACTTGTTGCCATGAAGGCGTCACTGAGAGCGACAGTGTTGGCTCTGAGTGTACATGTCTGTTCAGGGCTGAACAGAGATGCTGGGGGATAGGACTAATCCTCCAGGACAACAATTCGGGTTACCAGATGTAAAAACATCACACCATCAGCGGACTTCCAGCCCGAGAAGGATGAGATCGCACAAAGCGGTGAAGTCATCCTCGATGCCCGGCCGGCTCCATTCGGCGGAGTGCGCCGGGTTGTGGAAGCGTACCGCCGCGTCGAAAACAGCGCGGGCCGTGGCGGCGGGGTCGGGGGCGGCGAACTCGCCCCGCTCGAGCCCGGCGTCCACGATCTGCCGGATCTGGCCGACCAGGTCGGCGACGTGCCCCTCGACGACCTGGCTGGACTCGGTCACCAGCGCCACGTACGTGGCGAACAGCTCGGGGTCGTCGAGCGCCCGCTTGCGCTTGGAGCGGAACAACGCGCCCAGCCATTCGCGCAGCCGCACGCCGGCCGGAGCGTCGGAGGCCAGCACGGTGGCCAGCTCGGCGTGCGACTGGTCGAGCCAGCGCTGGGTCACGGCCTCGCGCAGGGCCGTCTTGCTGGGGAAGTGCCGGTAGACGCTGCCGTGGCTGACGCCGAGCGCCCGCGCGACGTCGACGACCGTGGCCTTGGCCGGACCGTAGCGGCGCAGGACGTCCTGGGCCGCGGCGAGGATCTGGTCCGGTGTCAGGATGCCATCTGTCACCTTTCCAATTCTGTCAGCCGCCCGGGTATACACGACCCACGGGTGCGGCCAGCCATATTTGCAGAAATTTGTGCATTCATCCGGTCGGAGCACACTACGCTGCTACCGCTGGCAGGTACGAGGGGAAAGCAAACAACATCGTGTGGATCGCAGTCGTGGCGCTGGCCGCCATTGTCGTGGGGGCGATGGTCTGGTGGTTCCGCCGTGACCCGGCCGGCCGTGCCGCCGGTGCCGCCTCCACCACGGTCGAGGCGGACATGGACCTCGGGATCCCGGCGGAGGTCGAGCCCGCGTTCATGGAGGGCCTGCGGGCCTACCCGCTGCGGGTGAGTGGCCGGCGGGGGGTGCTCACGACGTACGAGCCGCCCCGGCTGATCTCGCTGCACCTGCTCGCCGACGCCTTCGCGGCCAGGGGGGACGCCGCGCTGCACGATCCGCAGGGCACGGTCGTGGCCCTGATCGCGCACCTCGGGGCGGTGGAGCGGCCGGGCGTGCTGCACCTGCGCGAGGACTGGCTGGACGGCGAGGTGGACGGCATGGACCGGGCCGCCTTCGCCGAGGCGGTGCGGGAGGCCGTGTCCGGCGAGTGCCCCTGGTCGGCCGAGCCGGCCATTGGAGCGTTGCAGGTCACCGTGCGTGAGGCCAACACGATGATGCTCGACCTGGCCAGGGTGCTCGAGCTGTACCGGGAGGGCCGGGAGAAGCAGCCCGAGGCCGCGGCGGGGGAGCTGCTGCGCGAGGTCGCGCCGCGCCTGATCGCCGCCGGCGGGCCGGGGCTCACCTGGACGAAGCCGCCCACGCAGGCGGACCTGCGGGTCGTGCTCGGCAGCACGCCCGAGCCCGCCTGACGTCCCGCTCCACGGCGGATATCCGCAGGTCAGTACGGTTCCGCACAGCGTGGAATCCCGGCTGTGATGAAAGTTTCAGCTCTGATTGACAGCGGGAAAGCGCTTACCTATGTTGTGGCGTGTTCGGTCACACGTATGGCAGCCACATATGTGAACGGATTCTCGCTGGGGGGACACGTCGCAGGCCGTGAGCGGCCTGCCGGGCCAGCAAGGAGCTGAATCGTGCGACAGAGAATCAACGGCAGAACAGCGGCGGTCATCGCGGGCGTCATCGGCCTGACGGGCACGGCAGTCGTCGCGGTGGCCGCTGCGACGACCACTGCGGCCGCCGCGGCCCCCGCGCCGGGGGCGTACACGGTGGTGAACAACGGCAGCGGCCTGTGCCTCACCGTGCCGGGATCCAGCACCTCAGACGGGGTCCAGCTCACCCAGAGCGGCTGCGGCAGCGCCGCTCAGACCTGGAGCCTGACCGCGAGCGGCAGCGGCTACACCCTCAAGGCCGCCCACAGCGGCAAGTGCGCGGGCGTGCAGGACGCCAGCACCTCCGCGGGCAAGGCCGTGCAGCAGGAGAGCTGCTCCGGCGCCTCGTCGCAGACGTGGACGCTGCCCGAGTCGGGCGCCACCGTCAGGATCGTCAACGCCAACGGCGGCAAGTGCCTCAACACCAAGGACAACGCGACCTCCTCCGGCGCCCTGGTGCAGCAGAACTCCTGCGACTCCGTGGCCACCAAGCAGTGGCGGCTCGTCCCCGCCGGCAGCAACCCGACCAACCCGCCCACAGACCCACCGCCGACCACGCCTCCGGGCAACGCGAACGGGCCGGTCGGCTGGGCCACGCAGGGCGGCGGAACCACGGGCGGCGGCAACGCCTCGCCGGTCACCGTCAGCAGCGCCTCGGCCCTGACCAGCGCGCTGTCGGCGAGCGGCGCCTCGGTGATCCGGGTGTCGGGCACGATCTCCTGCTCGGGCATGCTGAAGGTGGCCTCCAACAAGACCGTGCTCGGCAACTCGGGCGCGACGATCGCGGGCTGCGGGTTCAACATCTCCCAGGCCTCGAACGTGATCGTCCGCAACCTCACCTTCCGCGACTGGGGCGACGACGCGATCAACGTCCAGTACTCGACCCGGGTCTGGCTCGACCACAACTCGTTGAGCCACGGCTACGACGGCGCCATCGACATCAAGCGGGCCAGCGACTACGTCACCGTCTCGTGGAACAAGTTCTCCAACCACGACAAGACCATGCTGCTCGGCCACAGCGACGACAACGGCGGCGAGGACCGCGGTCACCTGCGCGTGACGTACCACCACAACTGGTTCGACGGCACCAACCAGCGCCACCCGCGCGTGCGGTTCGGCAACCCGGTGCACGTCTACAACAACTACTACGGCAGCGTCGGCAGCTACGGCGTGGCCTCCACCGAGGGCGCCGGCGTGCTCGTCGAGGGCAACTACTTCGAGAACACCCAGGACCCGTTCCACCTGGGCGAGGGTGACTCCGGCCCCG
This sequence comes from Nonomuraea sp. NPDC004186, assembly GCF_053603495.1. Taxonomy (NCBI): domain Bacteria; kingdom Bacillati; phylum Actinomycetota; class Actinomycetes; order Streptosporangiales; family Streptosporangiaceae; genus Nonomuraea; species Nonomuraea sp. NPDC004186. The sequence goes on from NZ_JBSGFQ010000049.1 coordinate 19,336, forward strand.
GCACGCTGGTCGCGCGCAACAACCACTTCGTCAACTCCGGCAGCGGCCAGAGTGGCGGCAGCGTCGGCTCGATCCCCTACTCCTACTCGCTCGACACCGCCTCCAACGTCAAGTCCGTCGTCACCGCGGGCGCCGGCGCCGGGCGGATCTCCGTCTGACGCTCACCCCCTCGCGGCCCCTCCGGCCCCCGCCCCGGTGGGGCCGCCCCATGATCGAGGCAAGTGTGCTGTTCATGTAGGTTCGCGTCGTAACGCCGAGCTGAACGAGGAGCCTGACTTGTCACCCCTCATCCTCTCCGCCGCGGGGGCCGCCCTGGTGCTGGACGCCTCTGGCCCCGGCCTGCCGCGCGTGCGCCACTTCGGCGCCGACCTCGGGTCCGCGACCGGCGCCGACCTGACGCCCGCGCTGGCCTCCCTCACCGCCGCGCCGCCGCTGCTGCCCGCCCAGGGAGACAGCTGGTACGGCAGGCCGGGCCTGTCGGGCGGCCGGGACGGCGAACACTGGCCGGTGCGCTGGACGCTGGACCGGCTCGACGCGGACGCGACGCCCGGTCGGGGCGGCACGGTCACCGTCGCGGCCTCCGACGCCCGCGCGGGCCTGGAGCTGCTCAGCGAGCTGACCATGGACGCCGGCGGCCTGGTGACGATGCGGCACACGCTGACGAACACCGCCGCCGCCCCGTACCGGCTGGAGGGGCTGGTCTGCGCGCTGCCGGTGCCGGCGCGGGCCGGCGAGCTGCTGGACTTCACCGGGCGGTGGGCGCTGGAGAAGGTGCCGCAGCGCACGGCGTTCGGGTACGGCGTGTGGTCCCGGGAGAACCGGCGCGGCCGGACCGGGCACGACGGCACGGGGCTGCTGGTGGCCGGGACCGCGGGGTTCGGGTTCCGGGGCGGCGAGGTGTGGGGGGTGCACGCGGGCTGGAGCGGCAACCACCTCCACTACGCCGAGCGGCTGGCCGAGGGCCCGGCGCTGGTGGCGGCGGGTGAGCTGCTGGAGCCCGGCGAGATCGTGCTGGCCGAGGGGGAGAGCTACCGCACGCCGCTGGTGTACTTCACCTGGTCGGGCGGCGGGCTGGACGCGGCGAGCACGCGGCTGCACGACCACCTGCGCGCCGCCCGCCCGCTGGGGGTCCGCCCGGTCACGCTGAACAACTGGGAGGCCACCTACTTCGACCACGGCCTCGACCGGCTGCTGGAGCTGGCCGACAAGGCCGCGGCGGCGGGGATCGAGCGGTTCGTGCTCGACGACGGCTGGTTCCGCCACCGCCGCCACGACCGGGCCGGGCTCGGCGACTGGTACGTCGACGAGGGCGTCTGGCCGGACGGCCTGAACCCCCTCGCCGAGCACGTGCGCAAGCTCGGCATGCAGTTCGGGCTGTGGTTCGAGCCGGAGATGGTCAACCCGGACTCCGACCTGCTGCGCGCGCATCCCGACTGGATCCTCGGGCAGGCCGAGCGCGTGCCGCCGCCGCAGCGCAACCAGCAGGTGCTCGACCTGGCCAGGCCCGAGGCGTACGACTACCTGCTGGAGCGGCTGGACAGCCTGGTGAGCGAGTACGCGCTCGACTACATCAAGTGGGACCACAACCGCGACATCGCCGAGCCGGTGCACGACGGGGTGCCCGGGGTGCACGCGCAGACGCTGGCGGCGTACCGGCTGCTGGACGAGCTGCGGGCCCGCCATCCGGAGCTGGAGATCGAGTCGTGCTCGTCGGGCGGCGCCCGCGTCGACTTCGGCGTCCTGGCCCGTACCGACCGGGTGTGGACGTCCGACTGCAACGACGCGCTCGACCGGCAGGCGATCCAGCGCTGGACCGGGCTGCTCGTGCCGCCGGAGCGGATGGGCAGCCACGTCGGCGCGCCGCAGGACCACAGCACGGGCCGGTCGCTGCCGCTGGCCTTCCGGGCCGCGACCGCGCTGTTCGGGCACATGGGCGTGGAGTGGGATCTGACCTCGGCGAGCCAGGCGGAGCTGGAGGAGCTGGCCGAGTGGATCGCCCTGCACAAGCGGCTGCGGCCGACGCTGCACGCCGGGCGGGTGGTGCGGGCCGACCACCCGGACCCGTCGGCGCTGCTGCACGGGGCGGTGCTGCCGGAGCGCGGGGTGTTCGCGTTCGTCCAGCTCACCTCCAGGGTCGCGATCGGGCCCGCGCCGCTGCGGCTGCCCGGGCTCGACCCGGCGGCGACGTACGAGGTGCGGGTCGCGGGCCCCAAGCCCCGCGCGGCCGGGCTGCCGGAGTGGACCTCGGGTCCGGTGCGGCTGAGCGGCGCGGTCCTGGGCGAGCTGGGGCTGCCCGCTCCCGTGCTGCGGGCCGAGTCGGCGCTGGTCTTCGAGGTCGAGCGGGTGTAAGGGGCCTGTCATGAACGGCCCATGCGGTTAGGGCGGTTTAATGCCGCCGCAACCGCGCCGTTCGTGATCAGGAAACACGTCCCGCGGACACTGGGGTGCATGAGCGATGCACCGAAGGTGTTGAACGGTAATCGGCGCTCCTGGCGGCGAGAGATCGTCGAGCTGGCCGCGCTGTTCCTCGCGGTCGGCCTGGCGCACCTGCTCGCGACCCTGCTCGGCCACCGCGAACCGGGTCCGGTGGTGATGGTCGGGCTGGGGGCGGCGTTGATCGTGGGGGCGGCGGTCCACAAGCGGATGGGCCACCGCCCCGTACGCAAGGTCCCCGCGCTGCCCGTGGGGGAGGGTGCGGGGGCGGCCATGGTGCTGTGGCGCATCCGCATGCGGGTGGTGGAGCGGCCGGGGCGGCTCGCCGCGGTGGCGGGGGCGTTCGGGCGGCTGGGCTGCAACATCCTGGCGCTGCACATCGCGCCGACCGGGAGCAGCGCGATCACGCCCGCGGGGTGTGACGCGCTGGACGAGTTCGTCATCGAGGCGCCGCCGGGGTTGGCGCTGGAGGCGCTTTCCGGGGCGCTGACGGAGGCGGGCGGGCATGACGTCGTGATCGTGCCCGCGCAGGTCAAGGACCTCACCGATCCCGGTGTCCAGGCTCTGGTGCTGGCTCAGCGGGTGAGCGCGGACCCGGATCGGCTGCCCGAGGCGATGGCGGAGCTGCTGCGGGTGCCGGAGGTGGAGTGGCGGCGGCCGGGGGACACGGTGGACGAGGGGGCCGAGCTCAACACCACGATGGTGATCTCGGTCAATCCGGACCGGGCGCTGCTGATCCGGCGTCCCGCGCTGCCGTTCACGCCGACGGAGGCGGCCCGTGCTGCGGCCCTCACTGCCACCGCCCGCCAGGCCCGCTACACCGGCTCATCCTGACCCGGCGGCCAGTCCCCGGGGCGGGGCGGGTTCTTCCGGTGCCGTGTGGGGTGGTGCCGGGAGAACCCGCGGGGGTCAGACCGTGGACTCCTTGGCCCAGCGTTCCAGGCCGGAGGCGTCGATGGGCAGGGCGTCCGACAGGATGTCCACGCCGGACGGCGTCACCAGCAGGTCGTCCTCGATCCGCACCCCCACCCCGCGCAGCTCGGGCGGGACCGTGAGGTCGTGGGCGTGGAAGTACAGGCCGGGCTCGACGGTGAGCACCATCCCCGGCGCCATGGCGGCCCCGTGGTAGGCCTCCGGGCGGGACTGGGCGCAGTCGTGCACGTCCAGGCCCAGGTGGTGGCCGATGCCGCAGATCAGGTAGCGGCGGTGGTGCTGGCCGGTGTCCGACAGGGCCTCGTCCACCGAGACCGGCAGCAGTCCCCAGTCGTCCAGCCCGCGCGCGATGACCTCCATCGCCGCGTGGTGGAAGTCGGTGAAGCGCCGGCCGGGGCCGACCGCCGCCAGGCCCGCCCGGTGCGCCTTCTCCACCAGGTCGTGCACCTGCCGCTGGGCGGGGGAGAAGGCGCCGGAGGCGGGGAAGGTGCGGGTGATGTCGGCGGTGTAGTGGCTGCGGACCTCCACGCCCATGTCGAGCAGCAGCAGCTGGTCCGGCAGGACGGGTCCGTCGCAGCGCACCCAGTGCAGGGTGGGGGCGTGCGGGCCGCTGCCGACGATGGTGGCGTAGCCGGGGCCGTTGCCGTACGCCCTGGCGTAGCGGTCGAACGTGCCCTGCAGCCACCGCTCGCCCGCTCCCTCGATCGCCGCCGGGACCTCGGCCAGCACGGCCGCGAAGCCCTCGACCGTGCGGTCCACGGACTCGCGCAGCTGGCCGATCTCCCACTCGTCCTTGATCATGCGCAGCTCGGCCAGCACCCGGGGGAGTTCCTCCACCGGTTCGGACGCGTCCGTGAACTCCGACAGCGGCCGTACCGCGACCCCGAGCGCCGCCGACCACTCGGCGAGGGACGGGGACGGGCCCACCCACAGCTCCCCGTACGCCGCGTCGGCGAAGAAGCCGATGTCGCCGGGGCGGGCGGGCGGCGGCAGGTAGAGGGTGGCGGCGCCGTCCGCGATCACGGCGACGGCGTTCTCCACGGCGCAGCCGGTGAGCCAGTAGAAGTCGCTGTCGACGCGGAAGTCGTAGGCGGTGTCGTTGCTGCGTACCGGAGCCCGGCCCGCCTTCACCACCACGGTCCTGCCGGGCAGCGCGGCGGCCAGGCGCTCGCGGTGCGCGGCTGCCTCCTCGGCCGCCCCGGGCACGAGGTCGGGGGTACGGGCGGGGGCGTCCCAGCCCTGGGCGATGAACTCGCGGAACGCGGGGACCTCTGTCAGCTTGGGGGGTTTGCCGTCACTCACTGGTGATTCCTCCTCCTATGTCGCGCACCAGTCCGGTCAGGCGGGCGAAGACGCGCTCCTCGCCGATGCCGTCGTGCTCGTACTCGTTGGTGACCCAGGCCTGCGTGTTGCCCACCCTGGAGGCGGTGTCCAGTTGCAGCCCCGAGTCGACGTACATGTCGTCGAAGTAGACGGCCGCGGCCACCGGCACGTCGTTGGCCGCCAGGCGGTCCAGGTCGTACAGCGCCGGCCACTCGGCCCGCTCGGCGAGCAGGTCGACGGCGGCGCGGAAGGGGCGCAGCGCGCGGATCTCCGCGAACATCCACGGGTAGATCATCTCGCCGGTGAACAGCAGCGGCCGGGCGTCCTCGGCGAAGGCGGGGTGGTTGGCGCGCTCGCGCTGCGCCGCCCAGGCGGTCGCGCCGGGACCGGAGCCGTAGATGCTCTCCTGCAGCGCGGCGAACAGCGGGTTGTCGGCGTAGGAGGAGCGGGCCAGCACCTGGTGCAGGAACGTCTCCGGCAGTTCTGTGGATTCGTCGAGCAGCCAGTGCATGCGCTCGTACCCCGGCTTCATGCCGAAGTCGATCCCCAGCGACTGCAGCCGCCGCACGGTGAGCGTGTCGCCGTCGGGCAGCAGCACGTCGCCGTAGGCCAGCCGGTCCGCCAGCCGGGCCACCGTCTCGGCGTGGTGCGGGTAGCGGCGGTAGAACTCGGCGTTCTTGGCCGCGACCCGGGGATAGGTGCGCCGGTAGACCTCCGACGCGTCGGGGTCCACGGAGGGCAGCCCGCCCGCCACGTAGCAGGCGCTCAGCCCCTCGGGCGCCTGCGACAGGTACGTCAGCGTCAGGAAGCCGCCGTAGCTCTGCCCGAGCGTCGACCAGCGCCGTCCGCCGAAGACGGTCTTGCGCAGGTGCTCGGCGTCGGCCACGATCGAGTCCGCGCGGAAGCGGGCCAGGTAGTCGGCGCCCTCCTGCGGGTCGAGCGCGCTCATCACCCGCCCGTCGATCCGCGAGCTGCGGCCCGTGCCCCGCTGGTCGAGCAGGATCACCCGGTACTTCTCCAGCGCCTGGCCGAGCCAGCCCGACGTGCCGACCGGACGCGGCCCCTTGCCGCCGGGCCCGCCCTGCAGGTAGAGCAGGCACGGCAGGTCGTGGCCGTCCCGGGTGGGGTCCACGAGCTCCCTGGCGAAGACCCTGATCGTGGCCTCCGGGTCCGACCAGTCGAGCGGCACCTCCACGACGTGGTCGCGTACCCGCATCCCCGGGATCGTGTAGGTCGCGGTGATCACAGCTTCTCCCTCCTGCGGCGGTCCCACTCCGGGTTGATGCGCGGGATGGCCGCCAGCAGCGTACGCGTGTAATCATGCCGGGGCTCGCCGAAGACCTGTTCGGCGTCCCCCAGTTCGACGATCTGCCCCTTGCTCATCACCGCGACCCGCTGCGCGATCTGCCGGACGACGGCCAGGTCGTGGGCGATGAACACGTAGCTGAAGCCGCTCTCGCGCTGCAGCCGCCGCAGCAGCTCGATCACCTGCGCCTGCACCGACACGTCCAGCGCCGAGACGGCCTCGTCGCAGATCACGAGCTTGGGGTTGACGGCCAGCGCGCGGGCGATGCCGATGCGCTGCGCCTGCCCGCCGGAGAACTGCGCGGGGTAGCGGAGCGAGTGGTCGGGGTTCAGGCCGACCCGCTCCATCAGCTCCTTGGCGTGCGCCCGCCGCCCGCCGTCGGGCGCGATGCCCTGGTAGTCCAGCGGCGCCATCAGGATCCGCTCCACCGTGTGGCGGGGGTTGAGCGAGGAGAACGGGTCCTGGAAGACGACCTGGACGTTGGCGCGGAAGCGGGCCAGCGCGGCCCCCTTGGCGTGGGTGACGTCCTCGCCGTCGAACTCCAGCGTGCCCTCGCTCGGGTCCATCAGCTTGGCGATCATGCGGGCGGTCGTCGACTTGCCGCTGCCGGACTCGCCGACCACGGCCAGCGTCTCGCCGAGCCGCACCTCGAAGCTGACCTGGTCGACCGCCGTGAACTCGGCCTTGGCGCCCAGCGGGCCGCGCGAGACGAACCGCTTGGTCAGGTCCTTGGCCCGCAGCAGCGTCATGCCTTCACCTCGCCGTCTACTGGATCGTCGATACGCGGGATGCTCTCCAGCAGCATCCGGGTGTACTCGTGGCGCGGCTCGGCGAAGACCTGCTCGGCCGTGCCGTACTCGACCTGCTCGCCCTGCCGCATCACCAGCACGCGGGTCGCGATCGAGCTGATCACGGCCAGGTCGTGCGTGATGAACACCATGCCCATGCCGCGCTCCTGCCGCAGCCCGGCCAGCAGCTTCAGGATCTGCGCCTGCACGGTCACGTCCAGGGCCGTGGTCGGCTCGTCGGCGATCAGCAGCGCCGGCGAGCACACCAGGGCCATCGCGATCATGACGCGCTGCCGCTGCCCGCCGGAGAACTGGTGCGGGTAGTAGTCCACCCGCCGCTCCGGTTCCGGCAGGTCCACCTGCCGCAGCGCCTCGATCGCGACCTTCCGCGCCGCCGCGCGCGAGCCGCCGCGGTGGGCGCGGTACATCTCCTCGATCTGCAGGCCGACCGTGTAGTACGGGTTCAGGGACGACAGCGGATCCTGGAAGATCATCGACATCTGGTCGCCGCGCAGCCGCCGCAGCTCCCGGTCCGGGCGGCCGAGCAGCTCCGTGCCGTCCAGCCGGATGCTGCCGCTGGTCCTGGCGCCCTTGGGCAGCAGCCCCATGACCGCCAGGCTGGTCATGGACTTGCCGGATCCGGACTCGCCGACGATGCCGACGGTCTCGTCCCGTCCGACCGTGAAGGACACGCCCTTGACCACGTCCACCGGGCCGCGCGTGGTGGGGAAGGTGACGGTGAGGTCCTCCACGACAAGCAGGTCGCTCATTTGGCCGTGATCCTCACTCTCGGGTCCAGCCTCGTGTAGACGAGGTCGATCACCACGTTCCCGATCACCACGAAGAACGCCGCCAGCAGCGTCACGGCCATGATCACCGGCTGGTCGTTCTTGGTGATGGAGTCGGCGGCCATCTTGCCGACCCCGTTCAGCCCGAACACCGTCTCGGTGATCAGCGCGCCGCCCAGCAGCGCGGCGAAGTCCATGCCGAAGATCGTGGCGATGGGCGTCAACGCCGGGCGCAGGGCGTGCCTGCGCATGGTCAGCGCCGGGCTCAGGCCCTTGGACCGGGCCGTGCGCATGAAGTTCTCGGCGAGGGTGTCGATCACGTTCGCCCGGGTGAGCCGGCTGTAGAGGCAGGCGTAGCCGGTGGCCAGCACGATCCACGGCATCAGGTACGACTGGAACCACACCACCGGATCGTCGGCGAAGGCCACGGCCCGCGGGAACGGCAGCACCTGCAGCTGTACCACCAGCACGTACTGCAGCGCCAGCGCCAGCACGTAGTTGGGGACGCTGGAGCCGCCCAGCGCCAGCCCCATCGCCGTGCGGTCCCACCAGGTGCCCTCCTTGACCGCGCTGAGCAGGCCCGCCGCGATCCCGATGAGCAGCCACAGCACCGCGGCCCCGATCGCGACGGTGGCGCTGACCGGCAGCCGCTCGACCACCATGTCCCACACGGACTGGCCGGTCTGGAAGCTGTAGCCCAGGCACGGGGCGCCGCAGTGCACCAGGTTCGCGCCCTGGCCGTAGTCGCGCCCGGCGAAGATGCCGATGAGGAAGCCGAAGAACTGCTTCAGCAGCGGCTCGTCCAGCCCCAGCACGGCGTGGATCTGGTCGATGCGCTCCTGCGTGCACGTCTTGCCGCAGATCATCACCGCCGGGTCGGGCTGGAGCGTGAAGAAGATGATGAACGTGAACAGGCACACCAGGAAGAGGATCAGCACCACCCCGGCGAGCCGCCCGGCGATGTAACGCGCCATCATGAGGCCTCCCCGGCGTCGAAAGCGGCCCGCAGCCGGTCCCCGAGCACCGTCAGCGACAGCACGGTGAGGAACAGGAACCCGCCGGGGATCGCGAAGTACATGGGATCGACGGAGTACCAGGCGACCGAGCTCGAGATCATCTGCCCCCACGACGGCGTCGGCGGCGTGACGCCGACACCCAGGAACGACAGCCCCGCCTCGGTGCCGACGTAGCCGGGCACGGACAGGGTGGTCATCACGATCAGCGAGCTGCGCAGGTTCGGCAGGATCTCCTTGAACACCAGCGCGCCCGTGGAGGCGCCCGACGCCCGGGCGGCCTCCACGAACTCCCTGTTCACCAGCGTCATCGTCTGCCCGCGCACCACCCGCGCCAGGTACGGCCAGCCGAACACGCTGATCACCAGGACCAGCAGCACCGGCCGGTTCCCCTGCGGCAGCGACGACAGGATCGCGATCATGAAGATGAGCGCGGGGAAGGCCATGAGGAAGTCCATGACCCGGCAGATCACCTGGTCCACCCAGCCCTGGTAGAACCCGGCCAGCATGCCCAGCACCACGCCCAGCAGGGTCGTCAGCGCCGTGGCGGAGACCGCGATCAGCAGCGAGACGCGCGCGCCGTAGGCGATGCGGGCCAGGATGTCGCGGCCGTTCTGCGGCTCGACGCCGAGCAGGTGCTCGGCGCTGATGCCGCCGAGCGACCCGCGCGGCACCCCGCCCAGGTCGGTGTTGACGGCGGCGGTGTCGAAGTCGTTCGGGCCGTGGCCGGTGATCGCGCTGATCAGCGGCGCGCCGATCGCCATCAGCACGATCAGCGACAGGAACGCGGTGCTCAGCACCGCGCCCCTGTCACGCAGCAGCGCGCTCGTGACCCGTGCCCTCGACGTGCTCGGGGAGTAAGCGACGACGGCCATCTACTTCGTCGGCTTCGCCAGGCCGACGGAGATCAGGTCGATGCCGCCGGAGAAGGAGTTGGACTGGTAGGCGCCCGCGATGTTCGAGCCGACCAGGAGGATGAGCTTCTCGTAGGCCAGCGGGACGATCGGCGCCTCCTTCATGATCTGCTTGTCCAGCTCGCCGTAGGCCGCGTTGGCCGCCTGCACGTCCGTCATCGCGGCGATCTCGTCGATCCGCTGGTTGATGCCCTTGTCGTTGATCTGCGCGAGGTTGGCGTTGCCCTTGTCGGTGATGTTGCGGCCGTCGAACAGCGGGGGCAGGAACGTCGCGCCGGAGGCCCAGTCGGGGCACCAGCCGGTGACGGCGGCGTCGTGCTGCTGCGCCGGCGTGCCGATGACCTCGTAGTACGTCGAGGTGTCGATGTTGTTGATCTTGACGTCGATCTTCACCTGCTTGAGCGCGTCCTGGATCGCCACCGCCACCGCGGCCATCTTCGGGTCCGGCCGGGTGTCGAGCGTCAGCGTGAACCCGTTCGCCTGGCCGGCCTCGGCCAGCAGCTTCTTGGCCTCCTCGGGGTTGTACGGGTACGGGTCGTAGTCGACCCGGCCCGCGACCGTGGGCGGCTGGATCGAGGTGCCCTTGGCGGCCAGGGCGCCGCCGCCCATGCCCGCGACCACGGTGTCCTTGTTGATCGCCAGGTTGATCGCCTGGCGCACGCGCACGTCGTTCAGGGGCTTCTTGGTGGTGTTGAGGCCCATGTACGTGGTGCAGCCGTTGAGCCCGGCCAGCGTGCGCTGCTTGATCTGGGGCGCCTGCACCCGCGCCACGGTCGCCGCCTGGATCGACGGGCCGATGGCGTCGGTGTCGGTGCCCTGCTCGGCCAGCATGCGCTCGTCGATGGTGGCCGCGTCGAGGCCGAACGTCCACTCGAACGCGTCCGGCTTGGCCGCCCGGACGGTGTCGGTCTCACGCTTCCACTGCGGGTTGCGCTCCAGCTTCAGCGACACGCCGCGCTGGTAGCTCGCCACCTTGTACGGCCCGCTCGCGATCGGCTTGGTGTCGAAGGCCGCGCCCGCCCCCGTGCCCTTGGGGAAGGGGGTGAAGTTGGCCAGCGCCAGTGCGCTCGGGAAGTCGGCGTAGGGCTTCTTCAGGTGGAAGACGACCGTCTTGTCGTCGGGCGTCTCGATCGTCTTCAGGTCGCCGTCCAGGTACGGGCCCTTGTAGTCCTTGGGCGCGTCCAGCAGCAGCTTCCCGTACGGGGAGCCGATCCCGGCCTCCGGGTCGAACGTGCGCGAGAAGCCGAACTTCACGGACTCGCTGTTGATCGGCGAGCCGTCCTCGAAGAACAGGTTGTCCTTGAGCTTGAACGTCCACGTCTTGCCGCCGTCCGACGGTGTACCGGTGTCGGTGGCCAGGTCGGGCACGATCTTCGTGCCCTCGGCGCCCGGACCCGCGCCGAACATCGTCAGTCCCCGGTAGATGAGCCGGTAGAAGTTGTTCACTCCACCGTCGAAGCCGCGCACCGGGTCCAGATGGGAGAAGTCCGCCTTGTTCAGGATGTGCACGGTGCCGCCCGTCGCGGCCGGCGCGCCGGGCCCGCCCGAGGCGCCCGTGCCCGTGCCCGCGCCGGGGGCCGCCGCGCCGCCGCCCCCGCCACAGGCGCTGAGCGCCAGCACGGTGGTCATGGTGACGCTCGCGAGCGCCGCCGATCTCCTCATCATGATGCCTTCTTTCCGTTGGTCCAGGGGGTCCTGACCCAGACCCGCATGGCTTGGGGGCCGCGGTTGCCCCACAGGAAGTAGGGGACGAAGGTCGCCGCGACCCTCGTCTCCGAGAGCGCCTCGTGCAGAGGGAGCTCGGGGTAGAGCTCGGCGGTGGGCGGGGGAGCCGCGTCCGCCTCCACGCGCAGCACGACGGCCGCGTCGCGGCGCTCGGTGTGCGCGTTAACAACGTCGTGGGCGTCGACGAGCAGGTCGTCGACGGGGGCCTGCGGGCTGTCGTGCTGCTCGACGCAGTACACGAGCGGCCCCCGGGCCAGGCTGACCGCGCCCCGGGTGGCGTCCAGGTAGGGGTGCGAGCCGTGCGCCCGGACCGGCATGGGCAGGGTGAGGCGCACCTCGTCGCCCGGCGACCACGTGCGGTGCAGGGTGACCCAGCCGCCGGACTCCGGCGCGTCGCAGGGCTCGCCGTTGACGGTGACGGTCACGCTCCGGGCCCAGCCGGGGACGCGCAGCACCAGCCCGTACGGCCCGGCCGGCGCCCGCTCGACGGTGATGCGCACGTCGCCGTCCCACGGGTAGGCCGTCTCCATCGCCAGCTCCAGCTCGGCCGTCCGGATCGTGGCCTGCGTGTAGGCGGTGATCAGCACGGCGCCGTCCCGCTCGGCCGCCACGTAGTCGGCGAGCTGGGCCATCCACCGCACGATGTTGGGCGGGCAGCACGGGCAGGTGAACCAGGCGCGGCGCAGCGCCTCGCCGCCCGCCTCCGCGCCGCTGCGCTGCGCGTGGTCGGGGCGGCGCTGCAGCGGGTTGTCGTAGAAGAACGCCGTGCCGTCGGCCGACAGGCCCACGGCGTAGGCGTTGTAGAGCACGCGCTCGAACACGTCGAGGTACTTCGCGTCGCCGCCGGCCAGGAACATCCGCCACGCCCACTGCATGACGCCGATGGCCGCGCAGGTCTCGCTGTAGGCGCGCTCGGACGGCAGCTCGTACCGGTCGCCGATCGCCTCGTCGGAGTGGCGGCTGCCCAGGCCGCCGGTGACGTACAGCTTGGTCGCCACCATGTCGTCCCAGAGCCGCTCCAGCGCCTCGAACAGCGACCGGTCGCCGGTCTCCAGGAAGACGTCGGCCGCGCCCGCCGCCAGGTAGGCCATGCGCACCGCGTGGCCGGTCACCGACGGGAGCTCGCGGAGGGGCACGTGGTCCTGGAAGTACTCGCCGGGGAAGATGCGGTGCTCCATCTGCCCGGTGCCGCGGCGGTCGACGAACGCCGCCGCCAGCGTCAGGTAGCGGCGCTCACCCGTCTCCCTGTAGAGCTCGACCAGCGCCATCTCCACCTCGGGGTGGCCGCAGACGCCCGTCTCGTTGAATCGCTCCACTGCCAGGTCGGCGAAGCGCGTGGCCACGCGCAGCAGCCGGTCGTCGCCCATCCGCCGGTTCGCGGCGACGGCCGCCTGGATGAGGTGGCCCAGGTTGTACAGCTCGTGTCCCCAGGCCAGGTCCTCCCACGGCTTCTTTTCCGAAGAGGGGGACTGGAAGAAGGAGTTGAGGTAGCCGTCGCCCGCCTGGACCCGCTCCAGCAGGCCGACCACCTCGTCGAAGAACTCCCTGGCCGAGGCGTCTCCGTCGCCGAGCTCGTACGCCAGACCTTCGAGGGTCTTGTACAGGTCGGTGTCGAGGAACGGGTACCGGCCCCGGTAGGGGGCGGGGTCGTCCTCCAGGAGGCGGCTCAGGTTGGCGACGTTGCCCGCCGCGCGGAGCTGCTCGACGGTGTGGGGGATTGTGGCCCTGCGGTTGCGGCGCTGCCAGTCATGCAGCAGTCCGCCGGTGATACGTGCTCCGGACAGCGGCCGAACTGCTCCTGCGATGGTGCGTACGGCGCCGGCCAGGGGCCTGACCTGCTTGGACGTCATGAACCTTCCCAGTAATGTGTGGCATTGCACTGAACCTTAGGTGTCTGGGAGGTAAGTTGCCAAGGGTTAGGACCGGATGGAAAAAAGAACGTAACCCGTCCGGAAACCACCGGACGGGTCGGTCTGGCGCTCGGCTCCTATGCGCCGTACGGGGCGGGGCGCCAGGACGCCCAGTCGATGCGCACCCGGTCACGCCGCTGCGGGTCCACCTTGACCGGCACCACCGCGCCGGGCACGACCATGCCCATGGGCAGGCGCGGCAGCGACTGCCGGTGCGTGATCCGGTGCACCTGCCCGTCCTGCGTCCGCACGCCCAGGACGAAGCTGACGAGCGGCTGCCCGTTGATCGTCACGCCGGTGTCGGCCATCGACTCGATCACCGCCTGCGCGGCGATGCCGGTGGCCAGGAGCTGCCGGCCGGTCCAGGAGGCGATCAGGAACGGCAGCGCGACGCACGCCAGGACCAGGATCGCCACCCCTGTGATCACCATCGACATCCACAGTCCCGTGCCCATCGCTCTCCCCGCCCTCTCCTCGCCCGCCGCAGGCGTCTCCCGAGTTGTACGCGGGACGGATTGCACGCCACTTGATCGCCGATTACACGGGGGCGATTGAGTAGCCCGTACTCAGGCGTTCATCGCGCCGCCGGGGCTGTACTGGGTGCCCAGCGGAAAACCGGAGGCGACCATGCACGCGCACCACGACCAGGGCCACGACCAGGGCCATGACCGGGCCCATGACCGGGCCCAGCCCGAGACGTTCGACGTCCACGGAATGCTGCTCTTCGGCGACGAGCCGCTCTATTTCTCGCACCTGCCGATGTTCCACGTCCCGGCGCACCGCTTCCAGGTGCTCATGGAGGTCGGCTTCCGCGACGACGTGCGCGAGGCGGTGCGCAAGGTCGACGACCTGCGCACGTTCGTGCCGGACCCGTTCGACATCCTGGAGCTCGACCCCGACGGCGGGCCGGTGCGGACCTCGGTGCGGGGCACCGTCTTCCGCGGGCACTTCGAGCGCGGCGGTACCCCGATCGCCGAGGACGTCACGGCGCGCATCAAGCGCGTCCTCTTCTTCCGGCGGCTCGACCCGGCGGCGCGTCACGACGACGAGGCGCCGCTGAGCTACCTGTGCTTCGGCCGGGCGGGCGGGCTGCACCTCGCGCACGAGATCACCGCCCGCCCCGACTTCGACCAGGTCCTCGCCGTCCGCCTCGTCCCGGGGACCGTGCGCCACGAGCCCGGCGTCACCGGAGAGCCGCCCGCGGACTTCGAGCGTCCGGTGCCGGTGACGTTCGGCCGGGCGGACACGCCCCGGCGGCGGCTCGTGGTGGGCGACACGGCGGAGGGGGACTTCGACCTGGGCGTCTCCCGTACCGGGGAGCACGGTTTCCACGCCCAGGTGGAGGTGGTCGACGAGATCTACATGGAGACGGGGGACCTCAGCATGTGACGCGCCCGTCGAAGCGCCGCGGCCACTCCCACGTGAACGTGCTGCACGTGGAGCGCGGCTCCTTCGGCCGGCCCCGCCCGGCAGTAGATTGTGCCGGGTGAGACGCGTGTCCGTGGTGGGGAACTCCGGGTCGGGGAAGTCGACGCTGGCGGCCGCGCTGGCCGGGCGGCTGGGGGTGCCGTGGCTGGAGCTCGACTCCGTCTTCCACATGGCGGGGTGGACGCCGCGCCCGCCGGAGGAGTTCCGGGCCGAGGTCGACGCGTTCACGGCGGGCGACGGGTGGGTGGTCGACGGCAACTACTCCGCCGTACGCGACCTGGTGTGGTCGCGGGCCGACACCGTGGTCTGGATCGACCTGCCCAGGCCGGCGGTCATGCGCCAGCTCCTGGTCAGGACGCTGCGCCGGATGGCCACCGGCGCCGAGCTGTGGAACGGCAACAGGGAATCCTTCCGCTTCCTCCTCGACAAGGACGAGTCGATCATCCGGTGGGCCTGGACGAAGCACGCCGTCTACCGGGAGCGCTACCGGCGGGCCGCCGCCGATCCCGCCAACGCCCACCTCACCTTCGTCCGTGTGGCCTCCCGGGCCGATGCCGAGCGGTTCGGGGCGGGCTGACAAAAATTGAAATCTGTCAGTCCAATAGGCATACTGGCCGTATGAGAACTCTGGGAACCGGCGGACCTGTCGTGTCCGACCTCGGGCTGGGCTGCATGGGAATGTCCGACTTCTACGGGCCGGCCGACACGTCCGAGTCCATCGCCACCATCCACGCCGCCCTCGACGCCGGCATCACGCTGCTCGACACCGGCGACTTCTACGGCATGGGCCACAACGAGCTCCTCATCCGCCAGGCGCTCGACGGCCGCTCGCGCGACGACGTGCGGATCAGCGTGAAGTTCGGGGCGCAGCGCGACTACGAGGGCAACTGGCTCGGCTTCGACGGCCGGCCCGCGGCCGTCAAGAGCTCGCTCGCCTACACCCTGCGCCGGCTCGGCACCGACCACGTGGACGTCTACCGGATCGCGCGGGTCGACCCGGCCGTGCCGATCGAGGAGACCGTCGGCGCCATCGCCGAGGAGGTCGCCAAGGGGCGCGTGCGGCACGTCGGGCTGTCGGAGGCCGGGGCCGAGACCATCCGGCGGGCCCACGCCGTCCACCCGATCGCCGACGTGCAGCTCGAATACTCGCTGCTGTCCAGGGGCATCGAGCGGGACATCCTGCCGGCCTGCCGCGAGCTGGGCGTCGGCGTGACCGCGTACGGGGTGCTGTCCAGGGGGCTGCTCAGCGGCCACTGGTCCAAGGACCGCGAGGTGGTCGCCGGCGACTTCCGCGCGGCCAGCCCGCGCTTCTCCGGCGACAACCTGGCGCACAACCTCACGCTGGTGGAGGCGCTGCGGAGCCTCGCCGAGGCCAAGGGGGCCACGGTCGCGCAGCTGGCCATCGCCTGGGTGCTGGCCCAGGGCCAGGAGATCGTCCCGCTCGTCGGGGCGCGGCGGCGCGAGCGGCTGGCCGAGGCCCTGGGCGCCCTGGACGTGAGCCTGACCGCCGAGGATCTGGCGGCCGTCGAGGCGGCCGTCCCCGAGGGCGCCGCCGCCGGCTCGCGGTACGCCGAGGCGCAGATGTCCATGCTGGACAGCGAACGCTGACCGTCCGGTGCGGAAGGAAGGTCTCGATCGCGGGTCTTGTGGTGATGTGACGGCGCTAGGGTTGCGCGCGTGCATATCGACGAATGGTTGCAGGCGATCCCGGCCGGCTGGCTTTACGCCATGGTCGCGCTGGTGATCGGGTTCGAGAGCCTCGGCATCCCGCTGCCCGGCGAGATCGTCCTGGTCAGCGCCTCGATCCTGGCCTCCAAGGGCGTGGTGCACCCCTTCTGGGTCGGTGCGTGCGCGAGCGCCGGGGCCATCCTGGGGGATTCCGCGGGCTACGCGATCGGGCGCAGGGGCGGCGCGCCCCTGTTCGAGCGGCTCGGGCGGCGCTTCCCGAAGCACTTCGGGCCCCGGCACATCGCCAAGGCCGAGGGGTATTTCCAGCGCTTCGGGGTGTGGGCGGTCTTCGTCGGGCGGTTCATCGCGCTGCTGCGCATCCTGGCCGGGCCGCTGGCGGGGGCGCTGCGCATGCCGTACTGGAAGTTCGCCGTCGCCAACGTGCTCGGCGGGATCGTGTGGGCGGGCGGCACCACCACGGTGATCTTCTATCTCGGGCTCGTCGCCGAGAAGTGGCTGAAGGGCTTTTCGTGGGTGGGGCTCGTGGTGGCCGTGGTGTTCGGGATCTGCACCACGCTCTACCTGAAGCGGCGGGCCGCCTCAGCGCTCGATGAGAGTGACCTCGAGGGAGTAGTGCGAGGCCCGGTAGACGTGTGAGCCGTGCTCGACGGCCCGGCCCTGGTCGTCGTACGTGGTGCGGATCATGGTCAGCAGCGGCGCGCCGCGGCGCTCGTCCAGGAGCCTGGCCTCGGCCTGGGTGGCGGCCCGCGCGCCGATCCGCTGGTTGGCGACCCGCATCCGCACGCCCGCGGCGCGCAGCAGCTCGTACAGGCCGCGGCTCTCCAGGTCGGCGGCGGTGAGCTGGGCCAGGCCGAGCGGCAGCCAGTTGTGCAGCACCGCCAGGGGCTCCCCGGCCGCGAACCTCAGGCGCTCGAGATAGAGGATCTCCGCGCCCGCCTCCACGCCCAGGATCTGGGCGACCTCCTCCTCGACCGCGCGCGGCTCCAGCGCCAGCACCTGCGTGGCCGGCTCCTGGCCCGCCCTGCGCAGGTCGTCGTAGAGGCTTGTCAGCTCCACCGAGCGCTTGACCTGCCCGTGGACGACCTGGGTGCCGACGCCGCGCTTGCGCACCAGCAGGCCCTTGTCCACGAGATACTGGATGGCCTGGCGGATCGTGGGCCGCGACAGGCCCAGCTTGTCGGCCAGCAGGATCTCGTTGTCCAGCCGGGAGCCGGGCGCCAGGTCCCCTCGCCGGATGGCCTCGGCGATCTGCTCGGCCACCTGGAAGTAGAGCGGCACGGGACTGGATCGGTCCAGGTCGATGGCGAGATTCGCGGTCATGCTGATCAGCTTAACGCAGGTCAGAATGTCCTGACAAACAACCGGGCCGGGCGAAATGGGCATAGAGGGTCATGATGCCCTTTTCCCCTGCTTTGGGAGTGAAGATGGACGTGACGTACCTGCTGGACATCGCCACCGAGGCGGCCAGAGCCGTCGGGCCCCGGCTGCGCAAGGCCTTCAGGTCCCGGCCCGAGGTGTCCACCAAACGCGACTTCCACGACCCGGTGACCGAGCACGACCGCGCCGCCGAGGAGACGATCCGCGCGGTCATCGCCGCCCGCGTGCCGGAGAGCGTGATCGTCGGCGAGGAGGGCGGCACGACCGGCTCCGGCGACCTCGTCTGGTACATCGACCCCATCGACGGCACCGCCAACTTCGCCGCCGGGCTGCCGTTCTTCTGCGTGTCGATCGCCGTCGCCGCGCGCGGCGAGCTGGTCGCCGGCGTCGTGTACGACCCCGTACGCGAGGACGAGTTCGGCGCCTCCACCGAGGGGGCCTGGTGCAACGGCACGCCGTTGAGGAGCGCCGGAGCCACGAGAGACCGGGAGGCGATGCTGCTGTCGAGCTATCCGACGCCCGCGGACCTGGAGGCGGACGGAGAGGAGGCGCTGCGCCGCTACGGCCGGTTCCTGGAGTCCTTCTCGGCCGTGCGCAAGCCGGGCAGCGCCGCGCTCAAGCTCGCGCACGTCGCCGCTGGCTGGTCGGACGCCGCCTACGGCACCCGCGCCCACCCCTGGGACGTGGCCGCGGGGGCGCTGCTGGTGCGCCAGGCGGGCGGCGTCTACCTCGGCGACCCGCTGGCACAGGGGTCCTACCTGGCGCATGTGGGCGGCTTCGACCTGGACGGCTCGGTGCTGGCCGAGCTGGCGCCCCGGTGACGCCGCTAGCGAAGCAGCCGGGGGAGCTCGGTCAGTGAGGTGATGCGCGGGAAGCCGGCGGGTGGCGGCTCGACCCCGAGCCGGTCGAGCCAGACCGAGCGCATCCCGGTC
This sequence comes from Nonomuraea sp. NPDC004186, assembly GCF_053603495.1. NCBI lineage: Bacteria > Bacillati > Actinomycetota > Actinomycetes > Streptosporangiales > Streptosporangiaceae > Nonomuraea > Nonomuraea sp. NPDC004186. Next base: position 37,895 of record NZ_JBSGFQ010000049.1, read on the forward strand.
GCCGCCGGCCCCGTCACGTCCTTGTCGACGTCGTCGCCCACCAGCAGCACCTGCTCCGGCGCCAGCCCGAGCGCCGCGGCGGCGCCGGTGTAGGAGGCGGGTGACGGCTTGAAGTGGCCGCCCAGCACCTCGCCCGTCAGCACCGGCCCGATCAGGTCGGCCAGCCCGATCGCGCGGACCTTCGCCTCCTGCATCTGCTGCGCCCCGTTCGTCAGGACCCCGAGCGCGAACCCGCCCAGCTCCGCCACCGCCCCCGCCGCGTCCGGGTAGGCGCTCCAGCCCTGCCGGTAGCGATCGCCGAAGTCGGCGTAGGCCGCGTCGAGGTCGCCGGGCACCGGCACGGCCAGCTCCCGGCAGAGCGAGGTCAGGCGGCGGTGCCGCTGCTCCTGATGGGTGCACTCGCCCGCGTGCCACATCGTCAGATACCGCACCTCCAGGACCTCCCAGAGCGCGGCCGCCTCGTCCAGGCGCGGGTGGCCGGGGAAGCGCGCCGTCATCCATGCCGTGATCGCGGCGTCGGCGGCGCTGCGGTGGTCGAGCAGGGTGCCGTCCAGGTCGAACAGGACACCTTTCACGCCCGGCATGGGTCTGGCGGTCACGGCGTGGCTCCGGCTCCGGTGGTGGGTGCGGTCACGAGAGGGCCGCGGCGGCGATGCGGGCGGCCGTCTCCCGTGGAGGGTATCCGAGGGTGAGGCCGCGGACCGACAGCGGCGCCCGGGCGAAGCGGGCTTCGCCGTTCTCGCTGAGGATGTAGCGCAGCGCGGGGGAGTGGCCGCCGTGCGCCTCCAGCGCCGCCACCTCCGGCTCGGCCAGGTCGGGCGGCAGCGCGCCGCGGTAGTCGGCGATCAGCGCGTCCAGGTCGAACAGCTGCGCGTAGCGCTCGGCCGTGCCCGCCACGACCCTGATCAGCCCGCCGACCGGCTCGGCGTGGTAGACGAGGCCGGTGCCGCCGCTCTTGGCGAACCAGCGCAGCGCCTCGGCCGCGGGCAGCGTGAACGCCCCGTACGGCTTGCGCCCGTACAGCAGGGCGTCGGCGATCCACCGGTCGCACCACAGCTCGTCGTGGTACGGCGAGGGGGAGCCCGGGTCGACGGCCAGCCCCTGGGCCAGCACCGGGTTCCAGGCCGAGACCAGCGGGCTGCTGAACCGCGGCATGCGCGGCCCGCTCCAGTGGCTGAGCGCGTAGCCGTACCAGATGGTGACGACCTCGACCTGCCGGTCGGGAAGGGGCCGTTCGTAGGTGCCGTTCATGATCTGGCCGCCGTCGGGGTGCCGCCAGGGGCCTGGGACGATGCCTGCGGCTGCGGGGGCCGGAGGGGTCCGGTAGTCGGGATGCAGTGTCCACGCGTCCGCCACAGTCCCTGCCCCCTCGGGTGCCAGACCACCTGAGTGGCCATCGTGCAACAGGTGTAATCGAGTTGCAATAGAGCAGAGCCGAACGCTGATTTTTGTCATCGGCGGCCGTGACGTACGTATTCGGTCAGTGCTGTTGCCGGTAGTCCCCGGCCCGGCGCACGTGGTCGATCATGATGCGTTCCGCGGCCTCGGCGTCGCCGGACTCCAGCGCGGCCAGGATGCCCTCGTGCGCGTCGAGCTGGGCCCGCACCTGGGCCTCGTCCAGCCACAGCGACGCGTCGGCGGGCACCGGGACGCTGTTGCGCACCGATCTGGCGTGCGCGCCGAGGAAGGCCGGTCCGCCGATGTCCACGATGCGCAGGTGGAATCGAACGCTCTGCTCCCCGAGCCGGTCGTGCCTGCCGTGCGCGGCGTCCTCGGCCATCGAGGCGTGCAGCTCGCGCAGCCCGGCCAGTTCCTCCGGGGTGATCCGGCCCGCCGCCAGGCGCGCGCCCAGGCCCTCGACCACCGCGCGCAGGCCGTAGTACTCGGCCAGGGCATCGTCGCCCAGGTCCACGACGGTCGCGCCGTGATGCGCCTCGTAGCTGATCAGCCGGTCCTTCTCCAGCCTGCGCAGCGCCTCGCGCACGGGGGTGACCGACACGCCCAGCCGGCGGGCCACCTCCCCGGCCCGCAGCGCCGTGCCGCCCGGGATCCGCGCGGTGCGGATCTCGTCGAGCAGCACGCTGTAGACGTACTCGGCCTTGCTCATCGGCGGCCGCGGCTCAGTAGGCGACATGTCACCATTTTCCGTAGATTGACCTATGACATATTTCTTATAAGTTACATACCTATGACGAGCCTCGCAGACCTTCGGGTCATCGACGCGGCGACCCTGTTCGCCGGTCCCTCCGCCGCGATGATGCTGGGCGACTTCGGCGCCGACGTGATCAAGATCGAGCACCCCCGGCGCGGCGACCCGTCGCGCGGGCACGGCGCGTCCGTGGACGGCGTGGGCCTGTGGTGGAAGACGCTCGCGCGCAACAAGCGCACGGCGGCCGTGGACCTGTCGCACCCCGACGGCCAGGGGATCCTGCGCCGCCTGGCCGAGCGGTCCGACGTGCTGATCGAGAACTTCCGCCCCGGCACCCTCGAACGCTGGAACCTCGCCCCCGAAGACCTGCTCGAGCTCAACCCGCGGCTGATCGTGGCGCGGATGACCGGGTTCGGGCAGTTCGGGCCGATGGCCAGGCAGCCGGGGTTCGGGACGCTGGCCGAGGCGATGAGCGGGTTCGCGGCCATGACCGGGCAGCCCGACGGGCCGCCCACGCTGCCGCCGCTGGCGCTCGCCGACGGCATCGCGGGCCTGGCCATGTCGTACGCGATCATGGTGGCCCTGCGCGCCAGGGAGCAGAGCGGGCGGGGGCAGGTCATCGACCTGGCGATCATCGAGCCGATCCTGGGCATCCTGGGGCCGCAGATGACCGCGTACAAGGCGCTGGGCGTCGTGCCGCGCCGCACCGGCAACCGGTCCAGCAGCAACGCGCCGCGCAACACGTACCGGACCCGTGACGGGCGGTGGCTGGCCATCTCCACCAGCGCCCAGCCCGTCGCCGAGCGGGTGATCGCCCTGGTGGGGCGGCCCGACCTGGTGGAGCAGCCGTGGTTCGCCAGCGGCAGCGGGCGCGTGCAGCACGTGGACGAGCTGGACGAGGCCGTCGCGTCGTGGATCGCCGAGCGGGACGCCGACGAGGTCATCGCCCGCTTCGAGGAGGCGCAGGCCGCGATCGCGCCCATCTACGACGTCTCCGACATCGCCGAGGACCCGCAGTACGCGGCGCTGGAGACGTTCGTGGAGGTGCCGGACGAGGAGCTCGGCAAGGTCACCCTGCAGAACGTGCTGTTCCGCCTGTCGGACACGCCCGGAGAGATCCGCTGGCCGGGACGGCGGCTCGGGCGCGACACCGACGAGGTGCTCGCGGAGCTCGACTACACCGGCGAGGCGATCGCCGCCCTGCGCGAAGAGGGCGTGATCGCGTGATCGTCACCTGGCTGTACGTGCCCGGCGACCGGCCCGAGCGCTTCGACAAGGCCGTCGCCTCCGGGGCGGACGTCGTCATCATCGACCTCGAGGACGCGGTCGTGCCCGCCCGCAAGGACGAGGCCCGCGCCAACGCCGTCGCCTACCTGCGCGCCCGCCGCGGCGCCGAGGGGGAGGCGCGGGTGCACGTGCGGGTCAACGACCTGGCCACCGGGCGGGGGCTGGCCGACCTCGAGGCCGTCGGGGAGCTCGCCGACGCCGTGCGGCTGCCCAAGGTCGAGTCCGTGGCCGTGCTCGACGCGGTCACCGGCGCTCCGGCGTACGCGCTGCTGGAGTCGGCGGCCGGGATCGTCGCGGCGCGCGAGATCGCGGCGCACCCGAAGGTCGCCGGCGTGGCGCTCGGCGAGCAGGACCTGTCCGCCGAGCTGGCCATCACCGACGAGCGGGCCATGCACCACCTGCGGCTCCAGGTGGTGCTCGCCGCGGCGGCGGCCGGCCTGCCGCCGGTGCCCATGGCCGTCTACCCGAACGTCAAGGACGAGGCCGGCCTGCTGGCCTCCTGCCTGGCGGGCCGCGGGCTCGGCATGTTCGGCAGGACCGCCATCCACCCCCGCCAGATCCCGGTGATCAGGCGGGCGTTCCGCCCCTCGGAGGAGGAGGCGGCCAGGGCCGCGGAGATCGTCGAGGCGGCCGAGCAGGCCGAGCGCGCGGGCCTCGGCGCGGTCGCGCTACCCGACGGCCGCTTCGTGGACGCCCCCATCGTCGCCCGCGCCCGCCGTACCGTGGCGCTGGCGAGCCGCCTGACAGACCAGGAGGGTTAGGACGGGTACCAGCGCGTCGACAGCTCCTCGTCCACGGGGGGAGGGCCCGGCAGCTCCCGGTGCGCCGGCGGCATCCGCAGCGAGTCCATCACGAGCGCCAGGTAGCGGTGGCGCAACTGCGCGGTGCGCTCCTCGTCGCCGAGCTTGATCGAGGCCAGCTGCTCGAACAGCAGCGCGATGTCCGCCGTGGTCACGTCCGGCCGCAGCACGCCGGCCTCCACCGCGCGGCGGTGCGCCTCGACGGCCAGGGACGAGGCCCGGAACGCGGCGCGGCCCAGCTCCTCGGTCGGCGTGAACGTGCCCGCCAGCTTGATCGTCAGGGAGTTGGTGTCGGCGTCCACGATGCCGCGCATGTACGCGGCGAACGCCTCCCACGGATCGCCTTCCTGGGCCAGCGACCGCTCGGTCACCTCGCTGTAGAGCTGGAGACCGTCGCCGCACAGCTTCTGCAGCAGCGCCTCCTTGCTGGGGTAACGGCGGTAGAGCGCGCTGATCCCGACGCCCGCCTTCTCGGCCACGGCCGCGATGGGGGCGCCGGGGTCGGCGGTGAAGACCGCCCGGGCCGCCTGCAGGATCAACTCGTCGTTGCGGGCGGCCTGCGCCTTGCGGCCGCTCATGGGTGCGCTCGTCATACCCGCCAGTATATCGGAACGTACGATTCCGTTCTAGTGTGAACAAGTCCGCATGTCTATACATAGAAATGATATTGAGGTAGAACCAGGGCGAGCCCGTTGGTCTTGGAGGTGTCCTATGAGACGTACCCCGATCGTGCTGGCCCTGCTGGGCGCGCTCGCCGTGAGCGGCTGCTCCTCCTCGGGAGGGCAGAGCGCGCAGAGCGCTTCCGCCGCGAGCTCCGCCGCAGCCCCGGCCGCCGCGAGCGCCAGCTTCGCCGTCATCACCCACGCAGGCGCCGGCGACTCCTTCTGGGACGTGGTCAAGAACGGCGCCGAGGCCGCGGGCAAACAGTACGGAGTGAAGGTCACCTACCAGGGTGACGGCGACCCCGCCAAACAGTCGCAGCTCATCGACCAGGCCGTCTCCGAGAAGGTGGACGGCATCGTGGTCTCCATGGCCAACCCCGACGCGCTCAAGGAGGCCATCGGCAAGGCCGTCGCGGCGAAGATCCCGGTGGTCACCATCAACTCGGGCGCCGACTCCTCCAAGGCGTTCGGCGCGATCACGCACGTCGGGCAGTCGGAGGACGTGGCCGGGCGCGGCGCGGGCGAGCAGCTCAAGGCCGCCGGCGTCACCAAGCTGCTGTGCGTCATCCACGAGGCCGGCAACGTCGGCCTCGACCAGCGCTGCAAGGGCGCCGAGCAGACGCTGGGCGGCACGGTCGAGCGGCTGCAGGTCGACGTGGGCAACCTGGCCGACGTCACCTCCAAGGTCACCGCCAAGCTCCAGTCGGACAAGCAGGTCAACGGCGTGCTCGCGCTCAACCCGGCCGTCGCGATCGCCGCCAGGGACGCCATCAAGGACTCGGGCTCGCCGGCCAAGCTGGCCACGTTCGACCTGTCGGGCGACGTGGTGAGCGCGATCAAGGACGGGGAGATCCTGTTCGCCGTGGACCAGCAGCAGTACCTGCAGGGCTACCTGCCGATCACGTTCCTCAACCTGTACAAGAACAACCTCAACACCGTCGGCGGCGGCCTGCCCGTCAACACCGGGCCGGGCTTCGTGACCAAGGACAACGCCGAGCAGGTGGCCAAGCTGGCCGAGGCGGGCACGCGATGACCCTGGCGGCCGACGAGCGGGTCGCCGACGTCGGTCTGGCCCGCCGGCTGCTGATCCGGCCCGAGCTGGGCGCGGTGGTCGGGCTGGTGGTGGTGTTCGTGTTCTTCGCCTCCCAGTCGCCGGTGTTCCGGTCCCTGGACGGCATCGCGAACTGGCTCGACCCGGCCGCCACGCTCGGCATCATGGCCGTCGCGGTCGCGCTGCTCATGATCGGCGGCGAGTTCGACCTGTCGGCCGGCGTGCTGACCGGCACGAGCGGGCTGATCCTGGTCACGCTGGCCACCCGCTACGGGTTCAGCGTGTGGGCGGCGATGCTCGTCGGGCTGGTCGTGGCGCTGGCCATCGGGCTGGCCAACGGCCTGGTCGTCACCAGGACCAGGCTGCCCAGCTTCATCGTCACGCTGGGCACGTTCCTCATGCTGCAGGGCCTCAACCTCGGCGTCACCAAGGCCATCACCGGGACGGTGCAGGTCAGCGGCCTGCGCCGGGCCCCCGGCTTCGAGGCCGCGAACGCGATCCTCGCCGGGACGATCCAGATCGGCGGGACCTCGTTCCGGGTGGCGATCCTGTGGTGGATCCTGGTGACCGCCGTGGCCACCTGGGTGCTCATGCGTTCCAAGGCCGGAAACTGGATCTTCGCGGTGGGCGGCAACGAGCAGGCCGCCCGCGCGGTCGGCGTGGCCGCCGCCCGTACGAAGATCGCCCTGTTCATGACGACGGCGTTCGCCGCCTGGCTGGTCGGCACGATCCTCGCGCTGCGCTACACCTCCGTGCAGGCCAACATCGGCATCGGGCAGGAGTTCATCTACATCATCGCCGCCGTCATCGGTGGCTGCCTGCTCACCGGCGGGTACGGCTCCGCGATCGGGGCCGCCATCGGCGCGGTCATCTTCGGCATGGCCGACAAGGGCATCGTGTTCCTGGGCTGGAACGCCGACTGGTTCAAGTTCTTCCTGGGAGCGATGCTGCTGCTGGCGACGCTGGCCAACCGCCTGGTCAGGCGGTACGCCGAGGAGGTGAAGCATTGATTCTGGAGACCCGGGGCATCGGCAAGACGTTCGGGTCGGTGCTGGCGCTGCGCGAGGTGTCGATGGGCGTGCGGGCCGGCGAGGTGACCTGCGTGCTCGGCGACAACGGCGCCGGCAAGTCCACGCTCATCAAGATCCTCGCCGGGGTGCACCAGCACGACGCCGGCTCGTTGCTGGTGGACGGCCAGGAGGTGCGCTTCGCCAGCCCCCGCGACGCGCTCGACCGCGGCATCGCGACCGTCTACCAGGACCTGGCGATGATCCCGCTCATGTCGGTCTGGCGGAACTTCTTCCTCGGCTCGGAGCCGAAGAAGGGCCTGGCCTTCGACGTGGCCAAGGCCAGGAAGGTCGCCCGCGAGGAGCTGCGGGCCATGGGCATCGACATCCGCGACGTGGACCAGCCGGTCGGCACGCTGTCCGGCGGCGAGCGGCAGTCGGTGGCCATCGCCAGGGCCGTCTACTTCGGCGCCCGCGTCCTCATCCTCGACGAGCCCACCTCCGCGCTGGGGGTCAAGCAGGCCGGGGTGGTGCTGCGGTACATCGCCAGGGCCCGCGACCGGGGGCTCGGCGTGGTCTTCATCACCCACAACCCCCACCACGCCTACCCGGTCGGCGACCGGTTCCTGCTGCTCAACCGGGGCGCCGGCGTGGGCGAGTACGGCAAGGCCGACATCACCACGCAGGAGCTGACCGCGCTCATGGCGGGCGGGGCGGAGCTGGAGGAGCTGGCGCACGAGCTGCAACGGGAGTGACCATTTTGGGGGGAATTTGACGATTTTGGGCGGTGGTCTGGAGATGCGAATAGGCACAAATCCCTCGGCGTGACATTCACCGGGGGGTCATCGTGACCACAATGATCAAGCGGGTCGTCCTGGAGCCGGCGGCGCAGGAGTTCGCGGACGCCACCGCCCGGCGCCCGTTCATCTACGAGCTGCCGCCCGAGGACGGTCGCGAGGCGCTGGAGCGGCTCCAGTCTGACCCGAACGTGCCCAGGCCGGAGATCGACGAGGAGTGGATCCAGGTCCAGGGCGGCCCGACCGGCCTGGTGCCGGTCCGGATCGTCAGGCCCAAGGGCGCCACGGGGACCATGCCGGTCATCTTCTACATCCACGGCGCGGGCTGGGTGTTCGGCTCCGCCCACACCCACGACCGGCTGGTGCGGGAGCTGTCCGTGCGCTGCGGCGCCGCCGTCGTCTTCCCGGAGTACGACCGCGCTCCCGAGGCGAAGTACCCCACGCAGATCCAGCAGAACTACGTCGCGGCCCGCTGGGTGTCGGAGCACGGCAAGGAGAAGGACCTGGACCCGGCGCGGATGGCGGTGTGCGGGGACTCGGTCGGCGGCAACATGGCGACCGTGCTGGCCATGATGGCCAGGAAGCTCAACTTCGTGCAGCTGCGCGGGCAGTGCCTGTTCTACCCGGTCACGGACGCGAGCTTCGACACCGAGTCCTACCGGCAGTTCGCCTCCGGCTACTACCTCAACCGCGACGGCATGAAGTGGTTCTGGGACCAGTACACCCCCGAGTCCTCCCAGCGGGGCGAGAGTCACGCCTCGCCGCTGCGGGCCCGGTCGGAGGAGCTGCGCGGCCTGCCGCCCGCGCTGATCATCACGGGCGAGGCGGACGTGCTGCGCGACGAGGGCGAGCTGTACGCGGCGCGGCTGCGCGAGCTGGGCAACGACGTGACGGCGGTGCGGATGGCCGGCATCGTGCACGACTTCGTCATGCTCGACAAGCTGCGCGACACGAACGCCTGCAAGGCGGCCATGACCCTGGCCACGACCATGCTGCGGCGGTGGATCGAGTCTTGATCTACGCGCCCGCGGCGGTTCCCCCGGGGCCCTTATTACGCCGCCCGCCCCTGACGCAGGGCGGGCCGCACAGATCGTGCGGCCCGCCAGTGCGGCATGCACAGGGCCGCCGGACGAGGGCGGCCTTATGGTGCGGCCATATTCAGCGCCCCCTCCGAGGAGCTTCCATGACCGCCGTCGACTCCCGAACGATCCCCATCGGCGCGGCATTCGATCGGATGCCGTTCACCCGCAGGCACGTGCTCATCGCGCTCGCGCTGTTCATCGCGTTCGTCATCGAGTCGTGGGAGCAGCTCGCCCTCGTCTACGTCTCCGGCGACCTCGGCACCGCCTTCGGGATCGACGAGGCCGGGGTCGGCGTCGTGCTGTCGGCGGTCGCCTTCGGCATGATCCCCGGCGTGCTGGTGTGGGGGCCGGTGGCCGACCGCGTCGGTCGCAAGCCGGTCGCGTTCTGGTCGCTGCTGGCGTACGGGGTGATCGCGCTCGCCTCGGCGTTCGCGCCGAACATGACGGTGCTGGTGACGCTCCGGGTGGCCTCGGGGCTGGCGCTGGCCGGCGTCTACACGATCACCTTCCCCTACTTCCTGGAGCTGCTGCCGACCCGCTCGCGCGGGCGGGCGGCGGTCTACCTGTCGATCGGGTGGCCGATCGGCATGCTGGCCGCGATCGGGGCGTCGATGACGCTGGGCGGCCTGGGCTGGCACGTCGTGGTGATCGCCAGCGCGGCGGCGGGGCTGTGGGCGTTCGCGATCCGGGCATGGGTGCCGGAGTCGCCGTACTGGCTGGCCGCCCGGGGCCGCCAGGAGGAGGCGCGCGCGGTGCTGCGCGCGCTGAACAGCCCCGACTCCGAAGCCACGTTCACCGTGGCGAGCGAGCGGGTGGGCCGGCCGCTCGACCTGTTCCGCGGCGGGCTCGCCCGGATCACCGTGGTCATGCTGCTGCTGAACTTCGTCTTCAACTGGGGCTACTGGGGCCTGCAGACGTGGCTGCCGACGCTGCTGCAGCAGAAGGGCCTGACGCTGTCGGCCTCGCTCGGCTTCGCGGCGCTGAGCGCGCTGATGATGATCCCCGGGTACGTGAGCGCCTCCCTGCTGACCGGCCGGTTCGGCCGCAAGAAGGTGTTCCTCGTCTACGTCGTGGCGGCGCTGCTGGGCGGTCTCTGGTTCGCCACCGCCTCCTCGACCACCGGCCTGTACCTCGGCAACTTCGTGCTGTCGTTCTTCAGCCTCGGCGCCTGGGGCGTCTGGAACACCTGGAACGGCGAGTTCTACCCGACCGCCCTGCGCGGCACCGGGTACTCGTGGGCCACGGCCGCGCAGCTCGTGGCCACCACGGTCGCGCCGTCGGCGGTGGGGGCGCTGCTGGCCCACGCCACCGGGTTCACCGCCACCATGCTGATCATCAACGCGTTCATGGTGGCCACGGCGCTGCTGGCCGTGCCGCTGCCGGAGACCGAAGGACGCGAGCTGGAGTGATCCTCGGCGTCGCCCTCGTACGGCCCTCGCCGGTGCTGGTGGCCGTCAGGGACGGCGCGCCCGAGTGGCCGGTGAGCCGCGCCGCCGCCCGCGCGGCGGCGCGGGCGTGCGTGGCCGTGGACCTGGGCGACGTGCCCACCGCGGCGGTGGCGGCGATCCGGGTGGGCGGGCCGTGCCCCGAGGCGCTGCGGCCGCGCGTCGGCTCCGGGACCGCCACGATCGTGCGCGGCGGCCACAGCCTCACCGGGCGCGTGCTGGCGCCGCTGGACACCGAGGCGGTCCGGCGCTTCGCCGCCACGTGCGGGCTGACCGACTTCGCGGTGACCGCGACCGGCTCCCCCATGCTGGCCGACCACGAGCTGGCCGTGGCCGCGATCATCGCGGCCGAGGTGCCGCAGGCGCGGATCACGCTGTCGTACGAGTTCGGCCATCCGGGGCTGCGCGAGCGCGAGCAGGTCACGATCCGCAACGCGGCGCTCGGCCCCGAGGCGGGGCGGATCGCCGACGAGGCGGCCCGGGAGCTGCCCGGGGTGCCGGTGTTCTTCGCCAGGTCGGGCGGCGGGCTGGTGTCGGCCCATTATTTCCGGCGCTACCCGCTGGCCTGCGACCTGGGCGGGACGGCGAGCCTGGCGCGCGGGCGGGCGGTGCTCCCCGGCGTCCCCGGCGAGGTGGCGGCGGCGTACGGGGCGGCGATCGGGCGGCCGGAGGCGCAGGTGGAGCGGATCGTGCAGGCGCGGGGGCGGGCGGAGCTGGACCGGGTGCTCCAGGACGCCAGGGACGAGGCGCTCACCCGCGTGGTCAGCGCGGGCGCCCTGCCCGGCTCGGCCAGGATCGCGGAGACGACCGTGAACCCGCTGTCGTACCTGCCGGACGGGCTCTACCGGGTGCGGGTGACGGCCGAGGGGACGATGCCATGAACCCGCCCATGAATCCGCGCGAGGCCGTGGTGATCGACGAGGACGGGCTCGCGCGGCTCTCGGCCGGGGCGAGGATGTTCGCGACCGGGGCGGCGGAGTCGGCGCACACTCTCACCCTCGACTGGGCGGGCTCGCTGATCGGGCCGGGCGTCGAACTGGTGGCGGCCGAGAAACTGGCGCCGGACACGTTGTGCGTGGCGGTCAGCCTGGTCGGGTCCACGACCGCGCTGGGGGAGCAGCTGCCGACGGGTGACGAGCCCGCCCGTGCCGTGCGGGCGCTGGAGCGCAGGCTGGGGGAGCGGGCCGGGGCCGTGGTCGCGCTCAACCTGGCCGCCGAGAACGCCCTCGTCCCGCTCATCGCGGCGGCCCAGCTGGAGGTGCCGCTGGTGGACGGCGACGGCACGGGGCGGGTGTTCCCGCTGCTGGAGCAGACGACGTACGCGCTGGGCGGGATGAGCCCGGCGCCCCTGGCGCTGGCGGGCGGATCGGGCGAGCTGGTGCTGCTGGAGACGGCCGGTGACCGGGTGGAGGAGCTGATGCGCCCCGTCGTGCTGTCGGCCGGCGGGTGGGCGGTGGCGGCCTGCTACCCGATGGCGGCCGGCGACCTGGCGCGGGTGCTCGTGCCCGGGACGGTGAGCCTGCTGCTGCGGGCGGGCGAGCCCGGCGCGCCCCGCTCGACCGCGGCGCCGTTCGGCGTGCGGACCCTGTGCAGGGGACGGATCCTGACGGTGGAGGGCAGCACCGGGCACGGCGCCGACGTGTCGCTGCCGTCGCTGCCGTCGAGCATCGTGGTGCAGGAGACGGAGGGGCTGGGCCGGCTGGTACGGCTGGAGGCCCACAACGAGATCGTGCTCGCCCTGGCCGACGGGGCCGCGGTGGCGATGACGCCGGACCAGATCTGCATGATCTCCACGGCCGACGGGATGGTCGTGGACGTCGACAAGGCGGTGCCCGGCCTGGAGGTGGACGTCATGGTCGTGAAGGCCGCACCGGTGTGGCACACGGAGCGGGGGCAGCGGCTGGGCGGGCTGCAGGCGTTCGGGATCCCGCTGTGACGGGGCCGCGGGCGGGGTGGGAGGCGCCGGTCACGGTGGCCGAGCTGGTCAACGCCGGGCCGCTGGCCGGGGCCAGGATGTACGGCTCGGGCGAGAACCCCGTGCACCAGGTGCGGATCGTGGACGAGCTGTCGGTGTTCGGGACGGTGGCGCCGCACACGGCGGTGGTCCTCATCGGGACGGCGGCCAGCGGCGGGTGGGCCGTCGAGATGGCCACCCGCCGGGCGTGGGAGCAGGCGGCGGCGTGCGTGATCGCGCCGGCGGGCGGGCTGAGCGAGGGTTCCGGCGAGGTGCTGGCGGAACGGCTCGGCGTCACGCTGATCTTCGTGGACGAGGATCCGCTCATCGTCGCGGTCCGGGTCGCCTCGGCCGCCGCCCGCCCGGAGGCGGCCCGCACCCAGCTCGTGGCCCGCTGCGCCACCCGCCTGGCCGAGGCCGGGCCCTCGGCCCGCCGCGTACTGGGCGTCCTGAACGCCGAGCTGCCCGGCACCTCGGTGACCCTCATCGACCGGTACGGCCGCCACCTGGCCGGAGCCCGCGCCGTCGATCGGCCGGGCATCGCTCGACTGAGCACGGAGGCCCAGGGCGCCGACGGCCGAGGGCCGGACCGCGACGGGCCGCCCGAAGGGGGTGCCCGGGTAGGTGGTGGGGTGGGGGCGCGGTGGTCGGCCGAGGTGGAGGTGCCCGATCTGGACGGCGGTGTGCTGGGCACGCTCGTGGCCGGCGGGTCGTCCCGGTCGCCCGGATGGCCCGCGGCCGTCCGTACCGTGCTGAGGCTGGCGGTGGCCCCGCTGACCGCCTGGGCCGCGCAGGAGCGGCTGCGCGCCTCCCGCGACTTCGCCCTGCGGCGCGCCCTCGCCGAACGCCTGCTCGCCGACGCCCAGCAGGAGCCCGGGGAGCCCGGGGAGCCGGAGGAGGGCGGGGCGAGGGCGGAGGCGATCGCGCTGGGCTGGCCCGTCGAGGGCGCGCTGACCGCCTACCAGGTCCGGCCGACGGCGGAGGCAGGCGACGCCGCGCCGGCCGGGACGCTCATCGCCGCGGCCGTGGGCCAGGTGCCCGTGCTGCCCCGTGGCGAGGGATGGGCGGGATGGTCGGCGCTGGACCCCGGCGAGCTGGCCGAACGCCTCAGCCGCTGCCTGCGGACGATGCCCTGGCCGTGCGCCGCCGGGGTCGGCGCGCAGGTGGAGGGCCTGCGGTCGGTCGAGGAGTCGCTGCTGGGAGCCGAGGCGGCGGCGTTCGTGGCGGGACCGGGCACCGTGGCGCGAGCGGATCGGATGGGCCCGGCCGAGCTGCTGGGCGCGCTGCCCACCGGCGTCCTGCGCACCCCGGCCACCGTCGTGCTGCGGCCGCTGCTGGCGGTCGACAAGGACGGCACGCTGCTGGAGACGCTGGCCGCGGTCCTGGACGAGGGCGGCGCCTTGAAGGCGGCCGAGCGGCTGGGCGTGCACCGCAACACGATCACGACCCGTCTGGAGCGCATCAAGTCCGCGGGCTTCGACCTGGACGACGCCGCCACCCGCCTGGCCCTGCAACTCGCCTGCCACGTCCTCCTCCGCTGAGCCCGCCTGCGGCCCTTCCGACGGGCGCGCCGACCGGGCGGGATGCACTGGCGAGGGCCTCCTCCTGTGCGGGCCGCACATGCGGGCGGCGTCCCCGTCGGCGTACGGTGCAGCGCATGAGCTATCGCGTCGCCATGGACATCGGCGGCACCTTCACCGACGTAGTCTGCTACGACGAACGCAGCGGGACGGTCACCGCCTCGAAGGCGCCCACCACTCCGGGAGACCTGGCCGAGGGGGTGTTCGCCGCGCTGGGCCGGGTCGTCGAGGATCCGGCCGAGATCTCGTTCTTCGTGCACGGCACCACCCAGGGGCTCAACGCGCTGCTGGAGCGCAAGGGCGCCCGGGTGCTGCTGCTGGCCGGTCAGGGCGGCCGGGACGTCTACCAGATCGCCAGGGGCAACCGCGACCGCATGTTCGACCTGCGTTACCGCAAGCCCGCGCCGCTGGTCCCGCGCCAGGACGTCATGGAGGCCGGCGGCCGGCTCGACTACCTGGGACGCGAACTCCAGCCGCTCGACGAGGAGTCGGTGCGGGCGGCGGGGCGGCGCGCGCGGGAGGAGGGGTTCGACGCGGTGGCCGTGTGCCTGCTGTTCTCCTACGCGAACCCGGCGCACGAGCTGCGGGCCGGCGAGATCCTGCGCGCGGAGCTGGGCGACGACGTGCTGGTCGTGCTCTCCCATGAGGTGGCGCGGGAGTGGCGCGAGTACGAGCGGACCTCGTCGGCGGTGCTGGAGGCGTACACCGGACCCGTGGTGCGCCGCTACCTGGCCAGGATCGAGCGGCGCTTCGCCGAGCGGGGGCTGGCCGTGCCGGTGCACGTGATGCAGTCGTCGGGCGGGCTGGTGAACGCCTCCTACGCGATGCGCAGGCCGTTGCAGACGCTGCTGTCCGGGCCGGTGGGCGGCACGATGGGCGGGGTCGCGGCGGCCCGGTTCATGGACAGGGAGAACGCCATCTGCATCGACATGGGCGGGACGTCATTCGACGTGTCGCTCGTGGTGAACGGGCGGCCGGATGTCAGCGCGGAGGCCCGCATCGAGGGCTACCCGGTGCTCATGCCCATCGTGAACCTGCACACGATCGGCGCGGGCGGCGGCTCGATCGCCTATGCCGAGGCGGGCGCGCTGCGGGTCGGGCCCGAGTCGGCCGGGGCCCTGCCCGGGCCGGCCTGCTACGGCAGGGGCGGCACCCGGGCCACGGTCACCGACGCGAACGTGGCGCTCGGCCGGGTGGACCCGGCCTGGTTCGCGGGCGGGCTGATGACGCTGGACGTGGAGGCGGCGGGTACGGCGGTGGCCACGCTGGCCGACGAGCTGGACATGGATCCGCTGCTGCTGGCCGAGGGGATCTGCGACGTGGCCAACGCCAAGATGGCGCAGGCGATCCGTACGCTGACCGTGGAGCACGGGATCGAGCCGCGGGAGTTCGCGCTGGTGGCGTTCGGGGGCGCGGGGGCGATGCACGCCGTGTTCATCGCGCGCGAGCTGGGGATCTCCGAGGTGGTGGTGCCGCGCTTCCCGGGGGCCTTCTCGGCGTGGGGGATGCTGGAGGCCGACGTACGCCGGGATCTGACGCATCCGTACTTCCGGTCGCAGGACACGCTCGATGGCCCCGACATGTCCCGAAATTTTGTGACCTTGGAGGAAGATGCGCTGGCGGCGCTCTCCGCCCAGGGCGTTCCCGAGGAGCGGCACCGGGTCGAGCACGCCGTGGACATGCGCTACGAGGGCCAGGACTACACGCTGACCATCCCGCTGCGCGACGCGGCCGAGCCCGCCGAGCCCGGGTTCCTGGAGACGATCGCGGCCCGCTACGCCGAGGCGCACACCGGCCGCTACGGGCACGCCACCCCGGAGGCGCCGGTGGAGTTCGTCATGCTGCGCAGCACCGGGCTCGGCTCGTTCCCGCGCACCGCCGCCGCCGCGCAGGAGGCTCCCGAGGAGCGGGCGGCGTACGTACGGGATGTGATCTTCGACGGGGCCGTGCACAGCACCCCGGTGCTGCGGCGCTCCAGCCTCGACGGCGAGCTGGCCGGGCCCGCGATCGTGGTCGAGGAGACCGCGACGACGGTCATCCCGCCCGGCTGCGTGGCCACCGTGGACCCCAACGGCTTTCTCATCGTGAAGGTGAACTTGTGATCGACCCCGTCACCACGGAGATCATCCGCTGCGCGCTGCTGCAGGCGGCCGAGGACATGAACACCACCCTCATCCGCAGCTCCTACACCCCCGTCATCTACGAGGCCAAGGACTGCGCGGTCGCGCTGCTCGACCGCCACCACAACGTGCTGGGCCAGTCGTCCGGGCTGCCGATCTTCCTGGGCAACCTGGAGGTGTGCACCCGCGAGACCGAGCGCCTGTACGGGCAGGAGGTCTGGCAGGAGGGCGACGTGTGGGTGCTCAACGACTCCTACATCGGCGGCACCCACCTCAACGACGTCACGGTCTACGGGCCGATCTTCGTGGACGGGGAACTGGCCGGTTTCGCGGCGTCGCGGGCGCACTGGCTGGACGTCGGCTCCAAGGACCCGGGCGGCTCCATGGACTCCACGTCGATCTTCCAGGAGGGCCTGCGGATGGGCCCGGTCAAGGTGTACGCGGGCGGCGTGCCCTGCCGCGACCTGCACGAGGTGATCGCCCGCAACGTACGCTTCCCGCACGCCACGCTCGGCGACCTGCGCGCCCAGGTGAGCTGTGCCATGACGGGCCAGCGGCGGCTGAAGGAGATCGTGTCCCGGTGGGGCCTGGACACGGTGCTGGCCGCCCGCGACGAGATCTTCGCCCAGACCGAGCGCATGGAACGCGCGGCCATCGCGGCCATCCCCGACGGCGTCTACGAGGCCTCCGGCTTCCTCGACAACGACGGCATCGACCTCGGCACCCCGCTGCCGGTCAACGTCACGGTCGCGGTGTCGGGCGAGTCGATGCACGTCGACCTGACCGACTGCGCCGACCAGGCGCTCGGCCCGGTCAACTGCGGCGCGGCCCAGGCCGTGGCCGCCGTCCGCGTCGGCTACAAGCTGCTGGTCTCGGGCGACGTGCCGCTGAACGGCGGCTCGTTCCGCCCGCTGTCGGTCGAGACCCGGCCCGGCTCCATGCTGGCCGCCGAGTCGCCCGCCGCCTGCCAGTACTACTACTCGCACCTGGGGCTGCTCATCGACCTGGTGGTCAAGGCGCTGGCGCCGGTGCTGCCGGACAAGGCGGCCGCGGCCTCGTACGGGGACTCGATGATCGTGCAGTTCACCGGCACGGACCCGCGTACCGGCAAGCTGTACGTCTCCCAGGAGGCCACGGTCGGCGGCTGGGGCGCCTGGGACGGCGGCGACGGCGAGACCTGCCTGATCAACAACGTCAACGGCGCGCTGCGGGACATGCCCATCGAGGTGCTGGAGACGTTGTTCCCGGTCCGGGTGCGCCGCTACGAGATCCGCCCCGACACCGGCGGCGCCGGTCAGTGGCGGGGCGGGAACGGGGTGGTGCGCGAGTACGAGTTCTGCGGGGACACCTCGCTGTCGCTCTGGTTCGAGCGCTCGGTCACCCCGGCCTGGGGCCTGGCGGGCGGCGAGCCGGGCGCGCCGCCCCGCGTCACCCTCAACCCGGGCACCCCGGACGCCCGCGAGATGCTCAAGGTGAACGCGCTGCCGGTCACCGCGGGGGACGTGCTGCGCTGCGAGTCGGGCGGTGGCGGCGGTTACGGCCCCGCCGCCCGCCGCTCCCACACCGCCACGGCCACCGACCTGTCCCAGGGCCTGACCACCCGCTGATCACCCGCTGGAACGTCCCGCCGTACCGGCGCTGCCCTCTGGCGCCGGTGCGGCGGGAGGGCCGTGGCCGCGCAGCCGGTCCATCTCGCGCCACTCGGGACGCAGCCCGGTCAGGCTCGTGACGAGCGCGTAGGCGATCCCGCACGCCAGCAGCACCGGCGCCAGCCCGGCCGCCGTCACCGCCGCCCCGCCCAGCAGCCCGCCCAGCGGGATGCCGGCCCACATCACCGCGCCCTGCAGCGCGCCCACCCGGCCCAGGAGGTGCCGGGGCACGCGCTCGTACGAGATCGCGCTCAGGATCGGGTTCAGGAACCCGCCGCTGAACCCGATCGCCACGGACGCCGCCACCAGCCCCCACACCGGCATGTCCACGGCGAACATGAGGAACCTCGGCGGCCCGCCGAGCAGGAACGCCACGAAGAACACCGGCCTGCGCCGCATCCGGTGCGCCATCGCGGCGGCCACCAGGCTGCCCCCGACCGAAGCCAGCCCGAGCACGCTGACGCTCAGCCCGAGGACGGCGGGCCCGTGGCCGGACTCCTTCGCCCACACGGGCGCGAGAACCTGGCTCCAGGCCGCGTCCAGCAGGTTCGTGGCGGCGATCATGACGATCACCGCGAGCAGCAGCGGCTCGCCGCGCAGGAACGCGAAGCCCTGGCCGAACCGCCGCCAGTAGCCCTCCTCCTCTTCGTGCGGGGGGGCGTCGGGCGCACGGTGCCCGAGGTCGCGCGGCAGCACCACGGCCACGACCGCCGATCCGAGCGCGAACAGGGCGGCGCTGACGCCCAGGCCGGACAGCGAGCCGAGCAGCGTCACCATCGCGCCGCCCAGCCCCGGCCCCACGGTCACGGCCAGCCGCTCCGTCACGCCCATCAGCCCGGTGGCCCGCTCCAGCGGCACCCGCCCGCGTTCGGCCGCCTCCGGAATCATGATCTCCTTGGCCAGGTCGCCCGGCCCGCGGGCCGCGCCGATCACCGCCACCAGCGCGACGATCACGCCCAGCGGCAGCAGGCCGAGCGCGTGCAGCACGACCATCGCGGCGGCGGCCGAGGCGCTCACGACGTCGGCGACCCACGAGATCCGGCGCGGCCCCGCCCGGTCCACGAGCGGCCCCGTCAGCCCCTTGACCAGCACGTACGGCGCCATCTCCGCGAACGCCACCAGCCCCGTCCACACCGCGCTGCCGGTGCTCGTCAGCACGAACCAGGGCAGCGCGATGGCCGAGACCCGCGTCCCGGTCGTCGACACGGCGATGGCCGCCAGCAGCCCGGCCATCGGCCGTAAGGACCCGCGCGGCACCATCATGCCTCCTCGGGGTCGTCCAGCTCGGGGATGACCTGCGTCATCAGGTAGACCCGGACCGCGTCCGCCGGCGCCTCGTCGCCGTCGCGCCGGTAGCGCGCGAAGAGCTCCGTCAGGTCCGCGCGCAGCCGAAGCGCCTCCTCCGGGGTGAGGCGGAACGGGACGGCGCTGAGGTCGAGCACCCCGCGCCACGGCTGCGGCATGGTCTGCAGCTCGTTGAGCGCCTGCTGGGTGCGCAGGTTGTAGAGGGCGGCGATGGACTGCATGTACGCCAGCACCGCCTCCGGCTCCCGGTCGGCCAGACCGCCCTCGTCGGTGAGCCGGGTCGTCCGGTGGACCGAGCGCCACCAGCGCTCCCGCGCGTTGCCGCGTTCGGTGTCCTCCTCCACGAACCCGGCGGCGCCGAGCCTGCGCAGGTGGTAGCTGGCCGTGCCCGAGTTCACCCCCAGGCGCTCGGCCAGGCGGGTGGCGGTGGACGGGCCGTGCTTGCGCAGCAGGTCGACGAGCTGCACCCGCAGGGGGTGGGCGAGCGCGCGCAGGCCCTTGGCGTCGAGGACGACCACGCTGTCAGGGGATGGCGTCATGGCACGAAGCCTAAACCGCAAACACTTCTTCGCAAACACATCTTCGCGAAGAAGTGTTTGCGGTTCACGGAAGAGACCGCCGACGGCGCCTGGCCGGGGCGGTGGTCTGCGAGGGTGGGGCCGCTAGGTGACGATCACGTCGCGCAGGAGCTTGCGGCCGCCCGGCCTGCGCCGCCACTCGCGGGGGTAGCCGAGCGACACCTCCTCGAAGCGCACGCCGTCGTACCAGGTGACGCGGGGGATGTGGAGGTGGCCGTAGATCATGGCGGCGGTCGGGTGGCGCGTGTGCCAGTCCCTGGTGGCGGTCGTGCCGCACCACTGGGCGAACTCCGGGTAGCGCAGGACGTCGGTCGGCTCGCGTACCAGCGGATAGTGGTTGACGAAGACCAGCGGCACGTCGTCCAGCCCGGCCAGTCGCCGCCCGGTCAGCTCCACCCGGGCCCGGCACCACGCCTCGCGGCTCGGGTACGGGTCGGGGTGCAGGAGATACTCGTCGGTGCAGACCACGCCGGTGCTGTGCGCGTACGCGAGCGCGCTCGCCGTGGTGAGATGGCCGGCCGGCAGGAACGTGTAGTCGTAGAGCAGGAACAGGGGCACGATCCGGACCGGCCCGCCCGCTCCCTCCCACACCGGATAGTCGTCCTCCGGCGTCACCACGCCCAGCTCGCGGCACATGGCGACGAGGTGGTTGTAGCGGGCCACGCCCCGCAGCTCCGGCGGGTCTCCCGGCGGGGTCCACAGCTCGTGGTTGCCCGGCACCCAGACCACCCGCTCGAACCGCGCGGCCAGCAGGCCCAGCGTCCGGGCGATGTCCTCCAGCCGTTCGCCGACGTCGCCCGCGACCAGCAGCCAGTCGCCGGGGTCGTCCGGTTTCAGCTCCTGGACGATGGCCCGGTTCTCCTCGTAGCCGACGTGCAGATCGCTGACGGCCAGCAGCCTGCTCCCGCCTTCGCTGGGCAAGGGACGTCCCTCCTTCGCGTCAGAGGACGGGGGCGTTGTCCTCCGCCAC
This sequence comes from Nonomuraea sp. NPDC004186, assembly GCF_053603495.1. Classification (NCBI taxonomy): domain Bacteria; kingdom Bacillati; phylum Actinomycetota; class Actinomycetes; order Streptosporangiales; family Streptosporangiaceae; genus Nonomuraea; species Nonomuraea sp. NPDC004186. The sequence goes on from NZ_JBSGFQ010000049.1 coordinate 58,331, forward strand.
GATCATGTCATCCGTCATCCTCGGCAACATGGCCGCGACCTCGCGGGCCAGGTGCGGGTCGGCGCGGAACGCCTCCATGATCGCCAGTTTCAACGCCGCGCGGCTCGGCTCGTCGTCCGGCTTGGCGCTCGCCATCGTCTCGATCACCTGTCTGGACGCGGCGTCACCGCGGCCGAAGACCCGCTGCAGGATGCGGGTGCCGCGGGCCACGGCCGTGTCGGCGGCCAGCTCGCGGGTCTTGGCCAGCACGCCCACGCCGTAGGCGTCGATCGCCGAGGAGACGAAGGGCATGAGGTCGCTCACAGTGTCCATGAGACCCTCCCGTAGGTCCTGATGGAATGACGAGATGGTAGCTTCCGGAGTTCGTCCGGCAAGGGCATAACCTGTCGAATGTGTCTGCGCCGTACCTGACCCTCACCTCCGTCGTCGAGCACGAGACGGAGGCGAAGCGCTCCCGGTTCATCTGCGCGCTGGCGCCCGCGCGCAGCGTCGAGGAGGCGGTCGCGTTCATCGGCGAGCGGCGGCAGAAGCATCCCGGCGCCACGCACAACTGCACCGCGTACGTCGTCGGGCAGCGCGTCCAGAAGGGCGACGACGACGGCGAGCCGGGCGGCACGGCGGGCACGCCGATGGTGCAGGCCCTGGTGGGCAGGGGGTTCAGCGACGTGGTGGCGGTGGTGACCCGCTATTTCGGCGGCACCCTGCTGGGGGCGGGCGGGCTGGTGCGGGCCTACGGCTCCGCCGTGACCGAGACCCTCGACCGGGCCGAGCCGGTGCGGATGGTGCCGGCCCGCGTCGTGCGGGTTGCGGTGGCCCACGACCAGGCCGGGCGGGTGGAGAACGACCTGCGGGCCTCGCGCCACCCGGTGCGCGAGGTGACGTACGCGGGCGAGGTCACCTTCGCCGTCTCCGTGGGCGAGGACGAGGTGGCGCCGTTCGCGGACTGGGTGGCGACGCTGACGGCCGGGCGGGCCCGCGTGGACGTGGGCGAGGAGATCCACGTCCCCGGCTGATCAGCCCTCCAGCGCGTACTGCATGACCCTGAACTTGGCCTGGGCCTCGGCCAGCTCGGCCGCCGGGTCGGAGTCGCCCATGATGCCGCCGCCCGCGAACAGGCGGGCCCGGCGGCCCTGGACGAGCCCCGAGCGCAGCGCGATGCCCCACTCGCCGTCGCCGTGGGCGTCGATCCACCCGACGGGCCCGGCGTAGCCGGCCCGGTCCATGCCCTCCAGCTCGCGGATGACCTCGATCGCGGTGGGGGTGGGGGTGCCGCCGACGGCGGCCGTCGGGTGCATGGCGGCGACCACGTCGAGGACGGAGGCCCCGTCGGCCAGCCGCCCGGTGACGTGGCTGGCCAGGTGCTGGACGTTGGGCAGCACCAGCAGCTCGGGCTCGTCCGGGGTCTCCAGCGAGGCGCAGAGGGGGGCGAGCGTCTGGCGGACCGAGGCGATGGCGCACTCGTGCTCGTGGCGGTCCTTGGGCGAGGCGAACAGCGCGGCCCCGCGGGCGAGGTCGTCGGCCGGGCCGGTGCCGCGCGGGGTGGTGCCGGCCAGCACGAGCGACTCGATCTCCTGGCCCGTACGCCTGATCAGCAGCTCGGGCGTGGCCCCCACCAGCCCCGCGACCGAGAACGTGTAGCACTCGGGATAGCGCCGGGCCAGCCGGGTGAGCAGCAGGCGCACGTCGATGGGCCGCTCGGCGGTGGCGACCAGGTCGCGCGCCAGCACGACCTTCTCCAGCTCGCCCTCGCGGATGCGCTTGGCGGCCCTGGCCACGACGTGCTCCCACTCGGGGGCGCTCAGGCTGCCGTCGCCGTAGCTGATGCGGCCGGGGTCGCGGATGGGGGAGAACGTCTCCAGCGGCGCGTCGCCGATCGTGGTGAGCCAGGCGTGGCCGTCGCGGCGGGCCAGCACGGCGCGCGGGACGACGAGGACGGAGCCGTGGGCGTCCTCGTCGAAGGTGAAGCTGCCGAAGGCGACCGGGCCGGAGCCGGGGGTGCGCACGGCGTCGTCGACGTGGGCGTCGCCGAACACGGTGGCCAGCCACTGGCGGGCCCAGGCGAACCGGCCCGGACCCGGGGGCACGGCCACCCGTGCGGCCTGACCCCAGCCGACCAGGCCCTCGCCGTTCCTGACCCAGGCGTACGGGGCGGTCCTGGGCAGGGATGCCAGCAGGTCGCCCGGGTCGCCGACAGGGGTGGTGCGAACCGGTAGCGGGCGGGTTGTTCCGAGCGCGACACTCACCCAAGACACTCTATGCGGGAACTGAACACGTTCGACTCAGACCCCCGTGAATGCGAGGTTACGGTCAACGAACCCGGATAAAACCAGGCGTTGAGCTGCATTTACCCCATCCCGATCGGGTCCGGGCTGTCAAGCGGCGATATGAAGTCGGTCCTGAAATCACAGACCTGGCCCGTATGTCATGGCCGGTCGCTGATCCGCTTCCTACCTTGGGTCCATGATCGGTCGCCTGGGCTCAGTCCTCGCCGCAACGCTGCTCGTCTCCGCCACAGGTCCGGCGCAGGCCGCCGCGGCCCAGCCCGTCCCCGGCATCATGGCCGCGCTCGGAGACTCCATCTCCACCGGCTTCAACGCGTGCGGCTTCTACGTCTCCTGCATCCCGCGCTCGTGGTCCTCCGGCGACAACCCCGGGGTGAACAGCCACTACCTGCGCCTGTCGGCCATGTCTGGAACGCTCCAGCAGCACAACCTCACCTTCGCCGCCCCCGGGGCCACCAGCGCCGACCTGCTCGGCCAGGTGCGCAAGGCCGTCGAGGCCAAGGCCGACTACGTCACGATCCTGATCGGGGCCCAGGACGCGTGCGTGCGCACCGAGCAGGCCATGACGCCCGTCGAGACGTACCGGCGGCGGATGGACGCGGCGCTGGCCGAGCTGCGGGCCGGCATGCCCGCGGCCCGGGTGTTCATCGCCAGCATCCCCGACCTGCGGCGGCTCTGGCAGGTGGGCAAGACCGTCCCGCTCGCCCGCACGTTCTGGACGGCCGGCCACATCTGCCAGTCCATGCTCGCCCAGCCCACCTCGACCAAGCGCGCCGACGTCGAGCGCCGCCAGCGGGTGCGGGCGCGGGTCATGGCCTACAACCGCGCGGCGGCCCAGGCGTGCGCCAGGTTCGGGCCCGGCTGCCGCACCGACGGGGGCGCGGTGTTCGCCTTCCCGTTCACGCTCGATCACGTCAGCAAGTGGGACTACTTCCACCCGAACATGGACGGGCAGCGGATCCTGGCCGAGCAGACGTTCGGGCACGGCTTCACGTGGGAGGACCCGCGCTAGCCCGCCCGTCAGCGGCCCGGTCAACGGCACTGGGCCAGCATCATCCTCTTGTCCGCCGCGGTGACGGGCACGTTGTACTTGAGCGCGACCTGCGCGAAGCGGGTGACGTACGCGCAGCGGACGCGCCGCTGCGGCGGTAACCAGGTCGCCGGGCCGGAGGCGTCCTTCTGCTCGTTGGCGTAGCCGGCCACGGGCAGCAGGTTCAGCGGGTCGTTGGCGAAGTCGAGCCGCTTGGACATCCGCCAGCGCGGCGCGCCCATGCGCCACGCGTAGTTCAGCGGCACCACGTGGTCGACCTGCACCTCGTCCGGGTTGTCCTTGTGCCAGTGAATGGTCCGGCCGGTGTAGGGGTCGCTCAGCTCCATGGAGACGACCTCGCAGCTGGAGCCCGACCGGTATTTCACGTTCCGCCCGTCGCGGGCCAGCAGGTCGTCGCGGGTGCGGCAGCCGTTGCGCGCGTACGGCACCCCGCTCGCGGTGTCGGCCCAGTTGTCGCCGTACCGGGTGCGCTCGTAGCCGGTGTTGGAACCGAGCCCCTTGACGCGCACCCGTTTGATGAGGTCGCGTGCCTTGCCCTTGTCGGCGTCCGAGATGATGGGTGCCAGACCGGGCCGCGTCCCGCTGGTGTTGCCCAGCGGGCTGGCCGCCGTGGCCGGAGAGGTCTTGGCGCCGCCGACGAAGGAAACGACGATGATGGCTCCCGCTAGAAGGGCGATGGCGTCCTTCGTGCTCAAGCAGGCCTCCGAACATCAAAGGTTGTCTAGAGAAATTCCCGGCATCCGGCGTTTTGACACGGGGAGGGTTATGTGACTGATCGTCCGATCGACCCGGACGTCGATCTCCACATCCCGGAGCAGCGCGCCGAGCTGCACTGGCCCGTGCTCGCCGCGATCGCGGCCGGGGGCGCGCTGGGCGCGCTCGCGCGTTTCGGCCTGCAGTCGGCGCTGCCGTCCGGGCCGGCGGACTTCCCCTGGGCGACGTTCCTCATCAACGTGTCCGGGTGCCTGCTGATCGGTGTGCTCATGGTGATGATCACGGAGGTGCGGCAGGCGCACCGCCTCGTGCGGCCGTTCCTGGGGGTGGGGGTGCTGGGCGGGTACACGACGTTCTCCACGTACGCGGTGGACATCCAGCGGGCGGTCGCGGCGGGGGCGCCGCTGACGGGGCTGGTCTACCTGGCGGCCACGCTGGTGGCGGCGGTGGCGGCCGTGGTGGCGGGCATGTGGCTGACCAGGCGGATCGCCGGGATGCTGGCGGGCGTGCGATGACGGTGCTGCTCATCGTCCTCGGGGCGGCGCTCGGCGCGCCGCTGCGCTATCTCGCGGACCGGGCCGTGCAGGCGCGCCACGACACGGTGTTCCCGTGGGGCACGCTGACGGTGAACGTGGCCGGCTCGGCGCTGCTGGGCTTCCTGGCCGCGCTGCCCGCCGCCGGCGGGGTGATGGCGTTGCTGGGCACCGGGTTCTGCGGGGCGCTGACCACGTACTCGACGTTCGGGTACGAGACGGTGCGACTGGTGGAAGAGGGCGCGCGCTTCCACGCGGTGGCCAACGCGGCCGCCAGCGTGGTGGCCGGGCTGGGCGCGGCCTACTGCGGGGTGGCCCTGGCGCAGGCCCTGTAAATAGGCCCTGTAAATGGTTCGCGGGTGCCCCCGCCGCGATGGCAGGATGGCCCGGCAACCGTCCGCCGACGATCAGGAGCATGAGATGCGGTGCCTCGGAATCTCCCAGCGCCCCATTGGCACGAGAGTTCCCGAGGACTTCCAGCACCGTGCACATCCTGAACATCGGCATCCTCGCGCACGTAGACGCGGGCAAGACCAGCCTCACTGAGCGGCTGCTGTTCGAGACCGGGGTCATCGCCCGGCTCGGCAGCGTGGACGAGGGCAGCACACAGACCGACTCCGGCGAGATCGAGCGCCGTCGCGGGATCACCATCCGCACGGCCGTCGCCTCCTTCAGCCTGGGCGACCTGCGGGTCAACCTGGTCGACACACCCGGCCACGCCGACTTCGTGGCCGAGGTGGAGCGCGCGCTCGGCGTGCTCGACGGCGCCGTGCTGGTGCTGTCGGCCGTCGAGGGCGTGCAGCCGCACACCCGGGTGCTGATGAAGACCCTGCGCCGGCTGCGCCTGCCCACGCTGATCTTCGTCAACAAGATCGACCGGGCCGGGGCCAGGGAGCGGGAGCTGCTGGCCGACATCCGGCGGCGGCTCTCGCCGTACTGCGTGGCCCTGAACACCGTGCGGCACCTCGGCTCCAAGGCGGCCGTCACCGCCGGCCTCGCCTCGCCCGAGGCGGCGGCCGAGGTGCTGGCCGAGCGGGACGACGGGCTGCTGGAGCTGCTCGTCGAGGGCAAGACGCCCGACTTCGGCCAGGTACGCGCGGCGCTGGCGCGGCAGTGCGCCGCCGGGCAGGCGCATCCGGTGCTGTTCGGCTCGGCGCTGACCGGGCGGGGCGTCGGCGAGCTGCTCGACGCCGTCCACCTGCTGCCCGCCGTGACCCAGCCGGCCGGGGACCCGGAGGAGGCGGCGCGGGCGACGGTGTTCGCGATCGAGCGCGCCCCGTCCGGGGAGAAGGTCGCCTACCTGCGGGTACGCGCGGGCGCGCTGCGAGCGCGCGAGCACCTCACCTTCCATCGGGGGCGGCAGGCCTACGACGGCAGGCTGACCGCGCTGGCCGTCGCCGGCTCCCCCGGGCGGCGGCAGGCGGTGGCCGGGGACATCGTCAAGGTCTGGGGCGTGCCCGAGATCCGCGTCGGCGACCACCTGGGGGAGCCCGGGCCCGCGCACCAGGCCCATTTCACCCCGCCCAGCCTGGAGACCGTGGTACGGCCCCGCGTCCCCGGCCAGGAGCCGCGCCTGCACGCCGCGCTGCTCGCGCTGGCCGAGCAGGACCCGCTGATCGGCACCCGCACCCTGACCGGCGGCGAGACCTCGGTCCTGCTGTACGGGGAGGTGCAGAAAGAGGTCATCGGCGAGACCCTGGCCAGGGACTTCGGCGTCGAGGCGCTCTTCGAGCCGAGCCGGCCCGTCTACTTCGAGCGCCCGTCGGGCACCGCGGAGGTCGTCGAGGAGATCCAGCGCCACGGCCGCAACGAGTTCATGGCCACCGTGGGCCTGCGCGTCGAGCCGGGGCCGAAGGGCTCCGGCGTCGGCTACCGGCTGGAGGTCGATCTCGGCTCGCTGCCGCTGGCCTACCACCGGGCCATCGAGGAGAGCGTGCGCCAGGCCCTGGGTGAGGGCCCGCACGGCTGGCCGGTCACCGACGTGCTCGTCACGGTGACCAGGACCGGCTACGCCCCGCCCCTCACGGTCGCGGCCGACTTCCGCGGCCGCGCCCGGGCCGTGCTCATGCGGGCGCTGCGCCTGGCGGGCACCACCGTGTACGAGCCGTGCCACCGGTTCGAGCTGGAGGTGCCGCCGGAGACGTTCAGCGCGGTCACCGCCAGGCTCGCCGCACTGGGCGGTGAGCTCCACGACACCGGCAGGCGCGACGACACTTGGGTACTGGAGGGTGAGATCCCGGCGGCCGCGGTGCACGAGGTCGAGCGGCGGCTGCCGGGGCTGTCGCACGGAGAAGGGGTCTGGTGGTCCGCGCCGGCGGGTGATCGACCGGTCCGGTAGGTGGTATGTCGGGTTTCCGGGCTAGATGGGTATTAAGTGGCACAGTGCACCATTCCGGTGCGCATGTCCGTACAGGGGGGAATCCCATGGCAGACACGAAGAAGAAACCCGCCGCCAAGTCCGGCAAGTCGAAGAAGCAGGCCATCAAGACCAACAGGCAGACCAAGGAGACGAAGCGGGAGACCCGCAAGTCGCCCTCCGGCGAGGAGTGACCCGGACGGGGCAGCGGTGGCCCGGCTGCCCGGGCCGACGACCAGGCGGTCGCGGGGGGAAGTTCTTGGCCGCCGGTCGGGACGACCGGGCAGTTGTGGCGAAATGTCTGACCCGGGTGATGTGATCTGACAGCCGGGGGCGCGCGCCCTCGGCTGTCGGCTCGACCAGGAGTGGCTCTCATGTCCGGCTACCTGCGCTTTCCCGCCGTCTTCCAGGACGTGGTCGTCTTCGCCGCCGAGGACGACCTGTGGATGGTGTCCGCCCAGGGCGGGCGGGCCTTCCGGCTGACCGCGGGGCTCGCCGAGGCGGGCTATCCGCGCATCTCGCCGCGCGGCGATCAGCTCGCGTTCGTCGGCCGCGAGGAGGGCCCGGAAGAGGTGTACGTCATGCCGTCCGACGGCGGCGCCGCCCGCCGGGTCACCTTCCACGGCGCGCGCTGCACGGTCACCGGCTGGGATCCCGAAGGGCGCATCCTGTACGCCAGCGACGCGGCCCAGCCGTTCGAGGCCCGCAAATGGCTGTACCGCGTCGAGCCCGGCGGGGTCCCAGAGCGGCTCCCGTACGGCCCGGCCAACTCGATCGCGTACGGGCCCGAAGGCATGATCGTGCTCGGCCGCAACACCGCCGACCCGGCGCGGTGGAAGCGCTACCGCGGCGGCACCGTCGGCGACCTGTGGATCGACCCGCGCGGCGACGGCGAGTTCCGGCGGCTGATCAGGCTGCCGGGAAACCTGGCCTCGCCCTGCTGGAGCGGCGGCCGGGTGTGCTTCATCTCCGACCACGAGGGCGTCGGCAACGTCTACTCGTGCGCCCCCGACGGCCAGAACCTGCGCAAGCACACCCACCACGACGACTACTACGCGCGCAACCTGTCGGGCGACGGGCACCGGCTGGTCTACCACGCCGGCGCCGACCTCTTCCTGCTCGACCCCGGAGAGCCGGCGCACCGGCTGGACGTGCAGCTGGCCAGCTCCAGGACGCAGCGCAACCGCAGGTTCGTCGACCCCGCCGACTACCTCGACGGCGCCACCCTCAGCCCCGACGGCAGCGCGCTGGCCGTCACCGCGCGCGGCAAGGCGTACGCGATGGCCGACTGGGAGGGGCCGGTGACCCAGCACGGCTCGCCCGACGGGGTCCGCTACCGGCTCCTGACCTGGCTCAACGACGGCACCCGGCTGATCGCGGCGGCCAGCGACGACCGCGACGAGGAGCGGCTGGTCGTCCTCGAAGGCCACGAGGGCGGCGGCGGCACGGAGGTGGCCAGGCTGGGGCGGATCACCGCGCTCGTCCCCGACCCGGTCCACGACCGGGTGGCCGTCGTCAACCACCGCCACGAGCTGCACCTGCTCGACCTGGCCACCGGGCGGCCTGCGCTGGTGGAGGCCAACCCGCACGGCTCGCCCGAGGACCCGGCCTGGTCGCACGACGGGCGGTGGCTGGCGTACTCGAGCCCGCTCAACGCCCAGTCCAGCGCGATCAAGCTGCACCACCCCGAGACCGGGCGGACGCTGCAGGCGACGGAGCCGGTGCTGCAGGACTCGATGCCGGCGTTCGACCCGCAGGGCCGCTACCTCTACTTCATCGGCCAGCGCACCTTCTCGCCGGTCTACGACCAGCTCCAGTTCGACCTGGGCTTCCCGCTGGGGACGCGCCCGTACGCGGTGGCGCTGCGGGCGGACGCGCCCGACCCGTTCATGCCCCTGCAACGGCCCCTGGGGGAGGACGAGGAGGACGGCGACGAGCCGGAGCCGCTGCGCGTGGACGTCGAGGGGCTGACCCGGCGCGTCACCCAGTTCCCGCTGCCCGAGGGCCGCTACGAGAAGGTGGCCGGGCTCAAGGGCAAGGCGCTGATCCTGACCAGCCCGCTCGAAGGCGAGAGCTCGCTGCACCTGTTCGACTTCGCCAAGGGCAAGAAGGTGCACTTCGCCGACGGCGTCACCGACTTCGAGCTGGGCCGCGACCACAAGACGCTGCTCTACCGCGCGGACTCCAGGCTGCGGGTGGTCAAGGCGAACGAGGCGCCCGAGGACGAGGAGGCGCCGGGGCGGGAGAGCGGGTGGATCGACCTGTCGCGGATCAAGGTGTCGGTCTGCCCGGAGGCGGAGTGGCGGCAGATGTTCCGGGAGGCGTGGCGGCTGCAGCTGGAGAACTTCTGGAGCGAGGACATGGCGGGCATCGACTGGCCGGCCGTCTACGACCGCTACCGGCCGCTGGTGGAGCGGGTCACGACCCGGGGCGAGTTCTCCGACCTGCTGTGGGAGCTGCACGGCGAGCTCGCCACCAGCCACGCCTTCGAGAGCGGCGGCGAATACCGTCCCGGGCCCGACTACACGCAGGGCAAGCTGGGCGTCGACTGGGACTACCGCGACGGCGTCTACCACATCCGCTCCATCGTGACCGGTGACCCGTGGGATCCGGAGGCGACCTCGCCGCTGAACCGGCTCGGTGTCGACGTACGTACGGGCGACGCGGTCCTGGCCATCAACGGCGCGCCCATAGGCGAGGCCGCGACCCCGAACGAGCGCCTGGTCAACCAGGCCGGCGAGGAGGTCGAGCTGACGCTGCGGCGGGAGGACCAGGTGTGCACCGTCACCGTGCGCGCCATCTCCGACGAGCGGCCGGCCCGCTACCGCGACTGGGTCAACCTCAACCGCGCCGAGTGCCACCAGCGCTCCGGCGGCCGGGTGGGCTACCTGCACGTGCCCGACATGGGGCCCGACGGCTTCGGGGAGTTCCACCGCGGGCTCCTGGCCGAGTACGACCGGCAGGCGCTCATCGTGGACGTGCGCTTCAACGGCGGCGGCAGCGTGTCGGCGCTGCTGCTGGAGAAGCTGGCCAGGCGGCGGCTCGGCTACGACTATCCGCGGTGGGGCGACCCGGAGCCGTACCCGCCGGAGTCGCCGCGCGGGCCGCTGGTGGCGATCACCAACGAGTGGGCGGGCTCCGACGGCGACATCTTCAGCCACACCTTCAAGGTGCTGAAGCTGGGGCCGCTGGTCGGCAAGCGCACCTGGGGCGGCGTCATCGGCATCTGGCCGCGCCACCAGCTCGCCGACGGCACGGTGACGACACAGCCGGAATTCTCCTTCGCCTTCGACGACGTCGGCTGGCAGGTGGAGAACTACGGCACCGATCCCGACATCGAGGTCGACATCACTCCGCAGGACTACGCCAGGGGCGTGGACACGCAGCTCGAGCGGGCCATCGACGTCGCGCTGGAGCTGCTGGCCGAGCGTCCGCCGCACACTCCCGATCTCCGGCATCGGCCGCGCATGCAACCTTAGTGACGTTACAGGCGTCTAAGGATCATAGGTGGGGAAAGCGCATAGGGGATGAACACGTGCACTCCGCCGAAGCGAGACAATAGGCCGGTGGCGAGATTCCTCGTCACCGGCCATGTGTGTTGAGACTTCTTCCGGGTGACAAAGGGGGATCTGTCAGGTGCGCGCATTGGCACGCAAGGGCAAGTCGGCGGTGCGCCGACTGTATCGGGGGTACAACCGGCGCAAGACGCTCAACGCGCCGCCGCCTTCGACGCGGAAGATCCGCATTCTGCTGCTGCACGCGTACGGGATGGGGGGCACGATCCGGACCGTGTTCAACCTGGCCAGCTACCTGGCCAAGGAGCACGACGTCGAGATCGTGAGCATCCTGAAGGAGGCCGAGGAGCCGTTCTTCCCCATCGACCCGCGGGTGAAGTTCCGTTTCCTCGACGATCGGATCAACCCGAGCGCCGACCCGCTGCGCGCGATGCTGTCGAAGATGCCGAGCCGGATCATTCCCAAGGAGGAGTCGGCCTACCACCGCTTCAACCTGTGGACCGACCTCAAGCTCGCCCGCTACATCCGCTCGCTCGACACCGGCGTGCTGATGGCCACCCGCCCCGGTCTCAACCTGGCGGTGGCCCAGTTGGCGCTGCCCAACGTCATCACGATCGGGCAGGAGCACGTGGCGCTCCGCACCCAGGCCGAGCCGATGCAGGAGCTCATCAAGTGGCGCTACCGCCGCCTCGACGCCCTGGTCACGCTCACCAAGGCCGACCTGCGCGACTATCGTGAGACGCTGCCGAAGAAGCCGAAGAAGCTGACCCGCATCCCCAACGCCGTGCCACCGATGACGGGCGGCATCTCCAAACTGGACGCCAAGGTCGCCATCGCGGTCGGCCGGATGACGCGCATCAAGGGCTTCCACCGGCTCATCACCGCCTGGGAGACGGTCGCCGCCGCCCATCCCGACTGGACGCTGCGCATCTTCGGCGCGGGGCCGCAGGAGGAGAACCTCGCCCAGCAGATCGCGGAGGCGGGGCTGCAGGGCAAGGTCGAGCTGCCCGGACCCACGTCCGACGTGGGGGCCGAGCTGGAGAAGGCGTCCGTCTTCGTGCTCAGCTCGCGTCACGAGGGCTTCCCGATGACGATCCTGGAGGCGATGGGCAAGGGGCTGGCGATCGTCAGCTTCAACAGCCCGCACGGCCCCAAGGAGATGATCACTGACGAGGTCGACGGGCTGCTGGTGAAGCCGCGGACCAACGCCAACCTGGCCTCCTCGATCATCCGGGTGATCGAGGACGAGCAGCTGAGACGGGACCTGGCGGCGGGGGCGCTGGAGACGGCGCTCACGTACGACGTGGACGCGGTGGGGGAGAAGTGGGACGCGCTCCTCGACGAACTCCTGGCCCGCCGCAACGGCACCTACGTCCGCCCCCAACCCCCCGCGGCCTCTCACGCCCCCGGGCCGGACGCCCCGGCTTCTGCCTGAGGCGGCGCGGGCTCAGACGCCGGAGCCGGTGAGTTCCACCGGCTCCGCGATGACATCGACCAGCGCGCCGTTCCGATGGACGGTGATCGGTAACGGCTGCCCGATGGCGTCGGCGAACATCAGCCTTTGCAGGCTCTGCGCGTCCCCCACCGGGTTGCGCCCCGCGCTCAGCACCAGGTCGCCGGAGCGCAACCCGGCCCGGTGGGCGGGCGAGCCCGGCACCACCTCCACCACGCGCAGCGCCCCCGTCTGCCCGGTCCGCCGCCGCAGCGCGTCGGGCAGCGGCGCGGGCGAGGTCACCAGCCCCAGGAACGCCCGCCGTACCCGCCCGTCCCTGATCAGGGCGGCGATGATGGATCGGGTCGTGGCGTTCATGGGCACGGCGAGCCCCACTCCCACGCCAGCCACCGCCGTGTTGATCCCGACCACCCGCGCCTGCGAGTCGGCCAGCGCGCCGCCGGAGTTCCCCGGATTGAGCGCGGCGTCGGTCTGGATGACGTCCTCGATGAGCCGTACGGCCGACCCGCTGCGCGCGGGCAACGACCGTCCGAGCCCCGACACCACCCCGGCCGTCACCGATCCGGCCAGGCCGAGCGGATTGCCCACGGCCACGACGAGCTGTCCCACGACCAGCTCGTCGCTGTCGCCGAGCGTGGCCGGCGGGGGCGTGGCCGTCTGCGCCCTGATCACCGCCAGATCCGACAGCGGATCCCGGCCCACCACGATGAAGTCCCCGGAGCTCCCGTCGGCGAAGGCCACGGTGCCGTCCCGGGAGTTGCCGATCACGTGCGCGTTGGTCAGCAGGAACCCGTCGGCGGTGAACACCACCGCGGACCCGCTGCCCTGGCCGGCCCGCACGCTGGCCACCTTCGGCAGCAACTCGGCCGCCACGGACGAGACGACGCGCGAGTAAGCGTCGAGTGGATCCGCCATCGTGCACTCCTTTGCTTACAGGATTACACGTTAACTCCACATTCGCCCGCGCGCATTCCAGGCGCTCAAGCATGCGGAGCTCTATCGCCCGCGTCGGTGCCGCGGCAGCAGCAGGCTGACCACCGCGATGGCCAGGCCGAGCCCGGCCGCCATGAGGAAGACCAGGTCGTAGCCGGTGGCGAGGGCGTCGACCGGGGAACTCCCGGCGGCCTCCGACGCGGCGGCCCTGGTGCCGGCGGCCGTCGCGAGCACGGCCAGCCCGATCGATCCCCCCGCCTGACTGGCGGTGTTGGCCAGGCCGCCGACGATCCCCGCGTCGCCCTCGGGAACGTCGGCGGTCGCCACCGCCATGAGGGTGGGGAAGGTCAGCCCGATGCCGACCGCGATGAGCAGGGTGGGGCCGAGCACGCCGGTGACGTACGCGCTGTCGGCGTGGCCCAGGGAGAGCCAGCCGAAACCGGCCAGGAAGCAGGCGCTGCCCGCCGTCACGAGGGGGCGCACACCCGTTCGCGGCAGCAGGGCCGCGGCCCATCGCGCGATCACCATGAACGTCACCGCCGCGGGAGTCTGCCCGAGCCCGGCCTGAAGCGCGCTGAAGCCGAGGACGTTCTGCAGGAACAGCGACGAGAAGTACCACATCGCGATGGCGATCCCACCGAACAGCAGCAGCATGCCGTTCCCGACGGCCACCCCCCGGATCCTGAACAGCCGCAGCGGCACCATCGGCTGGCCGGCGAAACGCGCCTCCACCACGACGAAGACGCCGAGCAGGAGCAGACCCGCCACCACCGGCCCGGCGACCGGCGCGGACGTCCAGCCATGATCGGCGCTCTGTATGACCCCGTAGATCAGCGCCGCCAGCCCCGCCGTCCCCGTGACCGCGCCGAGGAGGTCGAGCGATCCCCGCCGGCCGGTGCTCGTTCCGGCCAGCGACATCATCGCCACGACGATCAGCACCGCGCCGATCGGCAGGTTGATGAGGAAGACCCACCGCCACGACAGGCCGGTCGTGATGGCACCGCCCGCGAGCGCGCCGACCATGCCGCCCACACCGCCCGAGGCGGACCACGCGCCGAACGCCCTGGCACGCGCGTTCGGCTCGGTGAAGGAGGTGTTGATCACGGCCAGCGTCGCCGGGGCCATCATGGCGGCCCCGACGCCCTGCGCGACCCGGGCCGCCACCAGGACCTCCGGCGCGGTCGCCAGGCCGCCGGCCAGACTCGCGACGGAGAACGACAACAGCCCGGCGACCAGCATCCGGCGCGGCCCGAACAGGTCGGCGGCACGGCCCCCCAGCAGCATGAAACCGGCGAAGCTGAGCAGATATCCGTTCACCACCCAGGCCAGTCCGGTCGCAGTGAAACCGAGTTCCTCGCGGACCGAGGGCAGGGCGACGTTCACGATGGACGCGTCCAGGATGACCATGAACTGGCTGGCACAGGCCAGCGCCAGGACCAGCCAGGGGAGGCCGGCGTACGGCCTGGCCCGCTGAGACGCGTTACTGGTATTTGTCATGACTCGCTGCTCACACTCGTCGCGGCCACGCTCTCGCGTACGGCGGCGTGGCCGTCCCCCAGCAGCCGGATCGTGATCCGGGCCAACCGCCGCCCCTGGTACCTGGCCGCTTCCAGCACCGCGGCGTCCGGCCCGGCTCCGTTCGGGCCGGTCACCAATGACGTGCCGTACGGGTTGCCGCCGGCGCCGTACACGACCGGATCGGTGAACCCGGGCGGCACGATCAGCGCTCCCCAGTGGTAGAAGACGTTGCTCAGCGACAAGATCGTGGCCTCGCTGCCGCCGTGCCGGTTGAACGCCGAGGTGAAGGCCGTCACCGGCTTGTCCGCCAGCACGCCTTCGCGCCACAGCCCGCCGGCCTGGTCGATGAACTGCTTGAGCTGCGCGGCCGGCGCCCCGAACCGCGTCGGCGTCCCGAACGCGAACGCATCCGCCCACGCCAGGTCCTCCACCGAGGCCTGGGCGATCGACGTTGCGGCGTCGGCGTGCCGTCGCCACCGCGGGTCCTGGTCGATCGCGCTGTCGGGCGCCAACTCGGCCACCCGCCGCAGCCGTACCTCGGCCCCGGCCGAGGCGGCACCCTCGGCGACGGCCTGCGCGAGCGCGTACACACTGCCTGTCGCGCTGTAGTAGATGACGGCGACCTTCACGGTCATGCCCGGCTCCTCGCTGTCGTGTTAAGATTAGTTATCCAGATAACTATTATCTGCATAACTAATCTGTCAAGGAGCGCCCATGGACTTCGAGCAAGCCGACGCCCTCAACCAGGCCATCCGCCTGCTGAGCCTGCGCCACCGGGCCAGGGCCGCGGCGCTGCTCGCCCCGCTCGGCCTGCACCCGGGTCAGGAGGCGCTCCTGCTCGAGCTCGACCGGACCGGCCCGAGGATCCAGGCCGAGCTCAGCGAGGCGCTCGGCTGCGAACCGCCCAGCGTCACCCTCATGACCCGCAAGCTCGAAGCCTCCGGCCACATCCGCCGCAAGCCCGCCCCCTCCGACAGGCGCGCCAGCATCGTCGAACTCACCGACAGCGGCCAAGCTCTGGCCGACCAGGTCAAGCAGCTCTGGTGCGCCCTGGCGGAGGAGACCGTGACCGGCCTGCCCGCCGAGACGGTGGCGGCACTACCCGGCATCCTCAACACCTTGACCGGCAACGTGGACACCAGAGCCCACCGCCACGGCCGACGCCCCGGGCGGTAACCGGCTCAGCCGGCGCCGACACGCCCGCCCAGCGCCCGGGCCACGCCGCCGCAAAGCCTTCGTAGGTCGTCCGGCTCCAGGGAGTCTGTCGCGGTCTCCTCGGCGCCGCATCATCGGCAGGCCGGCTTACCTACCCATGCGGCACCACGAGCTGGGCCAGGTCCACGCGGCGGGTCACCCCCAGCTTCGGGTACGCCTTGTACAGATGGTGACCGACTGTGCGGGGGCTGAGGAACAGCCGGGCCGCGATCTCTCGATTGCTCATGCCCGCCGCCGCCAGCCGTACCACTTGAAGCTCCTGGGGCGTGAGCCGGGCGAGCGGGTCGAGGGCCCGGGGGTGGGCCGAGGGCCGCTCGCCCAGGGCGGACAACTCCGCGCGGGCCCGGCTCGCCCACGTCCGGGCGCCGAGCCGCTCGAAGGCGCCGAGCGCGTCGGCCAGCTGGTCCTTCGCCTCGGTGTGGCGGCGATGCCGGTGCAGCCATTCCCCGTACGCCAGCCGGGTCCTGGCCTCGTCGTACCGGCGGGGGTCGCGCTCGTGCAGTTCCAGCGCGGTCGTGAAGTGCCCGGCGGCGGCGTCCTCGTCGGCCAGCAGCGCCGCGCAGCGGCGGGCCAGCGCGATCGCGTGCGGCCGGCCGGTCTGCTCGGCCCAGTCGGACAGGGCGGGCAGATGGCGGGCGGCCTGCTCGGGGAGCCCGGCACGTACGGCCGCCTCGACATGATCGGGTACGGCCCTGATGAGGAAGTCGTGCCGGGCCGGGCCGCCGCACACCTCGTCCAGCCGGGCCGCGGCCTCGTCGAACCGGCCGCCGGCCAGGTGGAGCAGGCCGAGCGCCCACGAGGCCAGCGCGGCGTCGGTGGGGTGCCTGGTGCGGTGCTCCAGTACGCCGGCGGCCAGCGAGCGGCACGAGATCTCGTCGCCGCCGACCGCGGCCAGCCATGCGGCGATCGCGTTCAGCACGACGACCTGCAGGTCCTGGCCGAGGTCGGTGGCCAGGGAGATGGCCTCGGTCACGCCGGCGTCGGCGTCCATGAACCGGCCGCGCAGCAGCTGGACGATCGCCAGGGGTTCGAGCGCGTACGTCAGGCGGCCCACCGCGCCCTGCTCCCGCACATCGGCGACCAGCGACTCCAGCACCTCCGTGGCGATCTCGTCCTCGGCCACCAGCATCCCGGCGAACCCGGCGATGAGCCGCTCCACGAACCCGTCGGCCTTGCCCTGCCTGGCGGCCCCGGCCAGCTCGCGCATGGGCGGCACGCCCACGTCGGGCCGGCCGTCGTACAGGTGCCGGAACCCGATGAGTCCCGCCACGACCGGCGCCCCGGTGTCGACGGTCTCCAGGAGGGCGGCGCACTGGCGTACCAGGTCGTGGTCGCCGGCGTCGCGGGCGTACCAGACGGCTTCGGTGAGGATCGACACGGCCCGCTCGGGGTCGGTGGCGGCGATGGAGCTGGCACCGTCCAGCGCCAGGGCGGCGGCGACGGCGGGCGAGCCGCGCTCGTACTCGACCTGAGCACGGATCCACGCCGCCTCCGCCGTCAGCGACGGGTCACGAAACGGGCGCGCGGGCTGGTCGGCGGGTTGCGGAGCCCGGCCGGCCGGCCCAGCATTGCGGTTGGTCAGCCCCAGGGCCCGATCGACCGAGCCAGTGGGCCGGTCGGGCATCCCCGCAGCCTGGTCAGCCAGTTCGACGGCGCGATCGGGGAGGCCCGCTTCGTAGGCGGCGCGGGCGGCGGCGATCAGCCGCCACGCCCGGCGCGTCTCGTCGGTGCTGAGCTGGGCGGCGCGTTCGAACGCGCTCATCATCGCGGTCACCCCGCCCCGTCGGCCGGCCCGGCGGGCGGCCCGCTCCAACTCGGCGGCGACCTCCTCATCCGGGCCCGGGGTGGCGGCGGCCAGGTGCCAGACGCGGCGGTCGGCGTCGTACGGGCCGTCAAGCGCCCGTGCGAACGCCTCGTGGACCTGAACCCGCTCGGCGTGCGGGGCGACCTGGTAGGCGGCGGCCCTGATCAGCGGATGCCGGAAGGTCACGCTGCCACCCGGCGACAGCCCGTCGGACAGCACAACCAGCCGGGCCCGTTCGGCAGGCTCCAGGTCGGCCGCGGAGACGCCGAGCAGCGTGCCGATCCGCAGGATCGTCTGCAGGCTGCCCGTGCCGTCGGCCGCGGCGATCAGCAACAGCAGCCTCGTCGCCGCAGGCAGGCCGGCGATCTGCGCCTGGAAGGCATCCTGGACGTGGCCCGCGGCGGGCAGCAGCGGCGCGGAACGGTCATTGTCCTGCAGGGCGTTGAGCATGGTGGCCAGCTCGATCACGGCGAGCGGGTTGCCGCGCGACTCGGCGAGCACGCGCTCGCGCAACGGCCCGGCCAGGCCGCGCGCGTGCGCGTCGAGCAGCGACGTGGCGCTCTCCTGGTCCAGGGCGGAGAGCCGGAGCACCTCCAGGCCCGGCACGGGCGTGGCGAACGACACCGACGCCGAGTCGCCGGCGAGAGGGACGGGGCGGACGCAGGGCCCCGCCTGGCATGGCGGAGCGTCCCCGTCCCCGCTCCTGGCCGCGAAGATCATCGCGATGGGGTCGGCGTGCAGCCGCCGGGCGGCGAACAGCAGCGCGTCCAAGGACGCCCGGTCGAACCACTGGGTGTCATCGATCAGGCACACCAGGGGGCGATCGCCGCTCAGCTCCGACAGCAGCGACAGGGTCGCCGCGCCGATCAGGAACCGGTCGCCGACCGTCGCCTCGTCCAGCCCGAACGCCGTCCGCAGCGCCGCCTCCTGCGGGCCGGGCAGCGTCCCGAGCCGGTCGAGGTACGGACACAGCAGCAGGCGCAACCCCGCAAAGGGCAGTTCGGCCTCCGACTCGATGCCGACGCCACGCAGCACCCGCAGATCGGCCGCCGCGGCGGCGGCATAGCCGAGCAGCACGGTCTTGCCGATCCCGGCCTCACCCGTGATCAGCAGTGCTCCGCGGCGGCCCGCACGGGCGCTCGCGAGCAGGTCGTCGATCCGGGTCCGCTCGGCGATCCGCCCCAGAACCATGCGGAAACAGTAACCCACGCCACTCTCGGAACGATCTCTCCACGCGGACGTGTCCCTGGAGCGGTACACAGGGGCGAACTTTCCGGCAAGCCCAGTGCCGATCGAGGCCCGCGGATCATGAGTCGGCTCTTAAGTGCCGCTCAGCGTTGTTTGTATCGCTGCGGCTGGGATTCTCCCCGCCGGCAGGCCGTCCCACTCGACCACCACGCGGTTGCGTCCGCGGCCACAGCCATCGCACGCCCGCCTCCGGTGTCCACCACGGCGGGCACGTTGACCATGGTCGGCAGGCCGCCGTAGTTGTGCACTCGCAGCCCGCAACCTTCATTACAGATCCTCGCCGCGCCGGCCCGCGCGCTCCGGCTGACCGATGACGAGCGCGATCACCTCTATCTGCTGTCCCGCCACCGTCCGCGGCCGGTCTGCCGACCTGCACGAGGTGGCGGTCCGGCGCTCCAGCCGGATGCGGCTCGCCCATTCCGCGGTCGGTCCCATCGACCGGCACTGTGAGACTCTGCTCAGCCCCGCCGAGGACCAGCGGCTCATCATCTTCACCCCCGCACCGGGAACCTCCGCGATCGAGCACCTGAGGTTGCTCCGCGTGCTCGGCCACGACGACTTCGGCGCTGCTCAGATTCCAGCCTTCGCCTGGAACCGGGAGGCCAACCGATCATGCACGGTGATGGGTCACAGGAGGACTGCGCGTCGCCTGCGGTGCATCCGGACGGCCTTCGGCTGCGTACGCAGTTTGTGGTGCGGCTCCACTCCGTCGCGCTCACGTGACCTGTCGCCACATGGACGCGAGCGGTGCCCACGCATCGAGTTGGGCGAGCATCTGTGACTCTGTCCCGGCCGGCAGTAAGAGCAGGCACCGGTCCAGGCCGGCGTCGGCGAGCGTGTCGAGTAGTCGCCGGTCCGGCGGGGTGTTGAACACCGTGATCGGGATCCGTCCCCGGCCGGTGTCGGCGGCACGCCGGCGTAGTGTCACGGCACGCTCGCTCAGTTCGACAGCGTCCGCGAGCCCTTCGCATTGCGGGAACCAGCCGTCGCCGAACGCCAGAACCCGATCCTCGGCGCCCGGCCCGTTACCGCCGACCAAGATCGGTGGATGCGGCCGCTGGAGGGGCTTGGGCCAGGACCAGATCGAGTCGAAGTTGACGTACTTTCCATGGAACTCGGCCTCTTCATCGGTCCAGATCCGGCGCATCGCCTGCACTCGTTCGGCGAGCAGCGCCATCCGGGTGCGGGGGTCGGTGCCGTGGTTGGCCAGCTCCATGCGGTTCCAGCCGGCGCCGACGCCGAAGAGAAGCCGGCCGCCGGACAGCCGGTCAAGGCAGGCGACCTCCTTGGCCGTCACGATCGGGTCCCGTTGGGTCACCAGGCACACCCCGGTGCCGAGCTTGAGAGTGCGGGTGACTGCGGCGACCGCGGACAGCGCCACGAACGGGTCGTAGGTTTCGGCATAGGCCCGGGGGGAGCTCCCGTCGGGCCGCCGACTGTGCACGGGGATGTGGGTGTGTTCCGGAAAGAACAGTGACTCGAAACCGCGTTCTTCAATCGCGCGACCGATCGCGGGCGGCTCCATGCCATACGCGCCGGCGAAAGTGGTGATCCCAATATCCACGCCGTCAATCTAGAGGAGGTTCGCCGCGTCGGAAACACATTTCATGGCCCGCCCGCAGTGATCCCCTGGCGCGCCCGGTGTCTCGCCACACTCGCGACAGGACGCACCCGAATCGGCAGATCTGCGTAGGTGCCCGACGGGAGCCACGCTGCCTGCTTCTATGGAGGGTGACGGGGCGAGGCCTTGCTGGGAGATCTGCTCCGTTGCAGTGATCGACATGTGGCGTCGGTTCTCAGGTACTGGGTTGACTCCTGAGCAATGGCAATTGCCGGCCCAATTCTGCGGTGCCATAAAAGAACTGGACCGGTCCGGATGCGGTGGCAAATCGTGGCCTGCGATCAAATGGCCAGCAGATTCGGCGGCAGCGGGATGGGGCAGCCCGACGCCCATGCTTGTCCGGCACGACGATCCGACGGGCGCGATGATCTTCGACGCGAACCAGGTTTGCCGCCCAGATGTGGCGGCGCGCCAACTGGTGCCAGCGCCACAACGGCACGCTCGCCCTCGCATCGGGAAGCGGCGTGATCCACGACCACACCCGCGCCCACTCGCGGAGGTTCTACCCGGGTGTGCGGTAGGCGGCGAGGAAAACGTGGGCGGCGGCGTCGGCGTAGTGATCGAGCTCGGACGGTGGGAAGCGGATGTCGTCGCCGCAGAACATGACCTTGTTGACCGGGATCGACGAGACGAGCCAGGTGAAGTGATTGGCGGCGAGCACGGGTTCGTCGATCTTCAGCAGCCCGCGGCCTGTCAGTTGCTCGAAGCACGAGGCCAGGGCCGCGTGCACGCGCTCGGGGCCCGCCTCGAAGTAGGCGTGGCCGAGTTTCGGGAAGCGGCCCGCCTCGGCGATGACGAGGCGGCGCATGCGCAGGTGGGACGGTTGTGTGAGGGTGTGGATGAACCGGCGCGCGACCGCCCGCAGGGTGGTCTCGACGTCATCCGTGGTGGCCAGCTCGCCCATGGCGTTCTGGAAGATCTGGTCGATGCCGACGAGGCGATCGAGCACGATCTGCTCGAACAGGCTCTCCTTGGGCCCGAAGTGCTTGTAGATCGTCTGCTTCGACGCCCCCGCCGCGGTGGCGATCTCGTCGGTCTTGGCGCCGACGTAGCCGTCACGGAGGAACACCTCCAGCGCCGCATCCATGATCCGGCGTCGAGTCTGCGCATGCGGGGGTGCGGCGTGTGGCATTTCGGCCCTCCTGAGTTCGCGCCGGGCGACCGTTGACATCCTCTCGAAGTGTACCGTACGGTACTGTTCGCTCTATCGGTACAGTACCGTACGGTACGAGGTGAAGGGAACCAAGATGGGCACTGTTCAGTCCAAGGACGGCACCGAGATCGCCTTCGACGTATGGGGCGACGGCCAACCACTGATCATGATTGACGGGGCCACCGCCCATCGCGCGGTCAACCCGATCAACGCCGAGGCAGGGCAGCTGCTACGCGATGAGTTCCGGGTCTACGCCTACGACCGCCGCGGCCGCGGCGAGAGCACCGACACCGCACCCTACGCGGTGGAGCGCGAGTTCGAGGATCTTGCCGCTCTGATCGACCACGCCGGCGGGTCGGCCATCGTGTTCGGCTGGTCCTCCGGGGCCGTGCTGGCCCTGCACGCCGCGGCCGCCGGCCTGCCGATCACCCGGCTGGCGCTGTTCGAGCCGCCGTTCGTCGTCGACGACAGCCGCCCGCCGCTGCCGGCCGACTATGTCGAGCGGCTCGACGCCTGCGTCGCTGACGGCCGCCCGGGCGACGCGGTGGAGGTGTTCATGACCGCGGCGGTCGGCCTCCCGGCCGAGATGGTCACCGGGATGCGGCAAAGCCCGGTCTGGCCTCCCACGGAGGCCGTCGCGCACACCATCGCCTACGACGGACGGATCATGGGCACCACCATGTCGGGCGCCCCGCTGCCCCGCGATCGCTGGGCCGCGGTCACCGTACCCGTCCTGGTCATGCACGGCACCGGCACCATGCCGTGGCTGATCACCGGGGCCCGGGCGCTGTCCGATCTCCTGCCCACCGCGACCCTGCGGGCGGTACCCGGCGAGAACCACGGCACCACGGCCGACGTGCTCGCCGCCGCGCTGCGGGAGTTCGCCTACGGTCACTAGACACACCCGAAGAAACGCAGACGCCCCACGAGTCCTTCGCCGGCGCCTGGCCCCACTACCAAGGTCCCTTGGCCGACAAGTACAACAGCATGCCGAAGTACGTGCTCTCCAGCACGTTTACCGACCCCGAGTGGAACAACACCCGCGTGATCAAGGGTGACGTGGTCGAGGAGGTGAGCAAGCTGAAGGAGGAGGTGGACGGCGAGATCCAGGTGCCCGGCAGCATCCGGCTCGTGCAGGCGCTGATCGCCGGTGACCTCGTCGACGAGATCCGCCTGATGACCTTCCCGGTCATTCTCGGCACCGGCAGGCGACTGTTCGGGAAGACCACGCGCAAGACGACGTGGAGGCTGACCAAGTCCAAGACGGTCGGCGAAGGCATCCCGATCATGACCTTCCAGCGGGCAGGCGGATGACCCTTGTCGCGTCCGCCGGTGAGGCGCCGTCGGCGGCCGGCTTCCTACGTGTCGCGTGCGAGGGGCGTGACTGTCGCTGGCAAAGCAGAGGCTTTCCATGGCCGGCCGGCAGCGCGAACCTCCGTAGTAGGGCTGACCGGAACCCGGCCTGGGGTGCTGCCGGGAGTGTGTCACCAGGTGGTCGGCGCAAAAGTGAACCACGGGCTTTCTTTCTT
Organism: Nonomuraea sp. NPDC004186; assembly: GCF_053603495.1. Classification (NCBI taxonomy): domain Bacteria; kingdom Bacillati; phylum Actinomycetota; class Actinomycetes; order Streptosporangiales; family Streptosporangiaceae; genus Nonomuraea; species Nonomuraea sp. NPDC004186. The sequence continues at coordinate 81,256 of NZ_JBSGFQ010000049.1, forward strand.
TTGCATGTGGCAGGGGGAGCGGTGGATCATCTACGCGCAAGGCCGTGGACATCCAGGAGTCGAGGGCGCGGGACGCTCGCGCGAGCCGGCCGGGGCACTCTGGCGGTTGTGGCCGGGCTCGGTCTGTTATGCGGCCCCGCTGCCGCGTGGGCGGCGAACACGGATGAAGCGGGGCAGGGCGCCGTGGTCACGATCGACAGTGGCCAGGTGCGCGGTGTCGTCGCCGGGGATCAGCGATCGTTCCAGGGCATCCCGTTCGCCGCGCCTCCGGTCGGCGACCTGCGGTGGGTCTCGCCGCAGCCGGTCGTACCGTGGGCGGGGGAGCGTGCGGCCACGAAGCCGGGCCCCGTGTGCGCGCAGACCGCCGGTGTGCTGGGCGAGAAGCAGAGCACGAGTGAGGACTGCCTGTATTTGAACGTGACCACACCGCGCGGGGTGAAGCGCGGCAAGCCGCTTCCCGTGCTCGTTTGGCTGCACGGTGGCGGCTTCCGGAACGGCTCTGGCGCCATGTACGGCGCGAGCCGGCTGGCCACCAGGGGTGACCTCATGGTCGTCACCGTGAACTACCGGCTCGGCATCTTCGGCTACCTGGCCCATCCTGCCCTGGAGGGAGCGAACGCCGAGAACCTGTCGGGCAACTTCGGCATCGAGGACCAGCAGGCGGCGCTCCGGTGGGTCAAGCGGAACGCCGCCGCGTTCGGCGGTGACCCTCGCAACGTGACCGTGGCCGGCGAGTCGGCCGGAGGTGCGAGCGCCTGCGCACACCTGATCTCGCCGAAGTCGGCCGGGCTGTTCCACCGGGCGATCATCCAGAGCGCGCCGTGCCTGATGGCGCGCTGGCCGGCCGGGTGGAGCTGGCTGCCACGGCCGCTCGCGCAGGCGTACCAGCATGGTGAGGCCACGGCCGAGCGGCTCGGCTGCACCGACGCCCGCGCCGGCGCCGTGGCAGCGTGCCTGCGGGCCAGGACCTCGGCGGAGTTGCTGGCTCAAAGCCAGAACGAGTTCGCACCGGTGATCGGCGGGCCGCTGCTACCGCTGGGACCGGCCGAGGCCCTCGCCGAAGGACGGTTCAACCGGGTGCCGGTGATGCACGGCGTCACCCGCGACGAGCATGTCACCTTCAACCAGGAGATGGCGGGCGCGCCACCGCTCACTGACGCGGGGTACGTCCAGCAGATCAACGCCTTCTTCGGCGAACGGGCCGCCAAGGTGCTGGCCCGCTATCCGCTGGACAAGTACGGCGAACCTGGTACGAGCCGTGCGGGCCTCGCCATGCAGTCCGTCATGACCGATCACCTCTGGGCGAGTCCGGCAACCGAGACCAACCGCCTGCTCGCCGCCCGCGTGCCGACATACGCCTACGAGTTCGCGGACCGACGGGCCCCCTGGGTGAGCAGCACTCCGGTCGTGCCGAGCTTCCCCACCGGCGCCTTCCACGCCTCCGAGCTGCAGTACCTTTTCGAGGCCGATTACTTCGCCGGCCGGACGTTGTCACCGGCTCAGTCCCGGTTGTCCGGCACGATGATCGACTACTGGAGCCGTTTCGCCCACCACGGCGATCCCAACGGAACCGCGACACCGCCCTGGCCCGCCGTACGCGCCGGGCAGGACGACGTCCAGCGACTCGCCCCCGGCGCGTCCGGGATCCGCCCGGTGAACCTGTGCCGGGAGCATCAGTGCCGCTTCTGGCAGTCCCTGGACAGGTGACTGAGCAACAGCTCCTGAGTTGAGTTCTTGGGAGCTTCCCCGAAGCCCGGCAGTCGGCGTACTCCGGCCTTGTCTGCTCACCGGCTGCCTGACCCAGGCCGGGATCACCCTCCAGAAACGCGAGACCCAAGATCGCTAGGGGCGAAAGGCTCTGCGGACGCGTTCGCCGTTGTTCACCGGAATGGCTGCGAGCGCGTGCGCGGCGTCGTACGCATGATCGGCACGCCTAGCAGAGAGCGTGGTCGATCAGGGAGGTCGAGGCCTTGATCTGGGGAAGCGGGTCCTGATCAGGGCGGAGTGCGCTGGAGTACGCCACGGAGGCGACGCGGCGGCCGTCGGCGGTGACGGCGTTGTCGCTGATGGCGTTCCACCCGCCCCCGCCGTGGAACCAGACCCACCCGCCGCACGGCAGCCGCCGCTTCATGATCCCCAGGCCGTACCCGGCATCGCGCCAGAACGCCCGGAACGGAGTGGCCGGCACCGTCTTCGTCATCTCCGCCAGCTCGGTCGGGCGCAGTATCCTGCCCCCGAGCAGCGCGCTGAAGAACCGGTTGACGTCGTCCGGCGTGCTGACCAGCGAATGATCGGATCCGCCCGGGAAATATGTCGTTACGTCCACCATCGGCCCATCCGCCGTGAACCGCTTGTACGTCGTCATACGCGGCTGCGGCAGGAACGGCGACGCACCCGGCGCGTAGGTGTGCCGCAATCCCAGCGGCTCGATCACGCGCTCCAGGAGCTGCTGCTGCCAGGGGGTTCCAGTCACCTTCTCAATGATCATACCCACCAGGACGTAGTTGGTGTTGGAGTACGCCCAGCCCTTGCCCGGCTCGAACGCCGGTTTGTGCCGCATGGCCATCGCCACGAACTCTTCGGGCCGGTAGACGCGGAACCGCTCGCGCCGGAATGCTGACTCGCTGGTCACTCGCTCCAGCGGGACGTCATCGGCATACTCCGGCAGGCCGCTGGTCTGCCCGAGCAACTGCCGCACCGTGATCTTCGCCCCGTCGTTGCCGTTGCCCTCCACCAGTCCGGGCAGCCATCGCTCGACGGTGTCGTCCAGCCGCAGCTTGCCCTCACCCACGAGCTGCAGCGCGATCGCCGCCACGAACGTCTTGGTGGTGCTGCCGATCCGATAGTACGCATTCCACGGGACGGGCTCGCCGGTCTTCAGGTCGGCCACGCCGCTGCGGGCGGCCGAGGTGCCTCCTGGGGTCGTGGCCGCGGCCAGGACGCCGGTGGCCCCGGTGGCCTTGAGCGCGTCGGCGTCGCGCTGAAGCTGCTTGGGCTGGTCGGCGGCCCAGGCCGGGGTCGCGATGGCGATGCTGGTAAGGGCCGCTGCGGTGACGAGCTGCTTGATGTTCATGATCCCCCAGCCTTCCGCCGAGGGGCGGGTTCCGCCATGAGGGATCCCCCGGTCTGATCCCTGGCCCACCCTCGGCCGAACCAGGGGTCGAGCGCATCAAAATCCCACGCCGGCGGCCACGGATCAGCACACGCAAGGTCACGCTATAACGAGCGACTCCCCGATGGTGGTGGTCGGACAGGGCAGCCGGAGGTCCGGGCCATGGCTGAGGTTGATCAAGGGGACGAGTTCACGCGTCGGGGACCTCCGTTGAGCCGGCCCAGTCGCGCCCGTGGGGACTGCGATCTTCTTGCCTGCCGGCATGTTCCTGTCGCGAGGTCACATTCGCGATGTTCGGTCGGTCAGTGCTGTAACACGAACGGACGAACGGGTGTGACGGATGGACGACAATCAGTGGTTGGCGGAGCGATTTGAGGCGCATCGCACCCAGCTCAAAGCTGTGGCGTATCGGATGCTCGGATCGGTGAGTGAGGCCGACGATGCCGTCCAGGAGGCGTGGATCCGGCTGAGCCGCTCGGACACCGGCGAGATCGGTAACCTCGGCGGATGGCTGACGACGGCGGTGGCGCGCGTCTCGCTGAACATGCTGCACGCACGCCGAACGCGACGCGAGGAGTCTCTGGACGCCGTGCACGTGCCGGAGCCGATCGTCGACCGCGTCGATGGCACCGACCCCGAGCATGAGGCGCTGCTGGCCGACTCGATGGGCCTGGCCCTGCTGGTCGTGCTGGAGAAGCTGAGCCCGGCCGAGCGGCTTGCCTTCGTGCTGCACGACATGTTCGCGGTGCCCTTCGACCAGATCGCGCCGATCGTCGACCGTTCCCCGGAGGCGGCACGCCAGCTCGCCAGCCGCGCGCGCCGCCGCGTGCGCCTTGAGGAGACGGTCCCCGACAGCGATCCCCGGACTCAACGCGAGGTCGTCGAGGCATTCCTGGTGGCCGCGCGTGAGGGGGACTTCGACCGGCTGGTCTGCGTGCTGCACCCGGACGCGGTGCTCAGAGCCGACGTCGGTCCCGCCCCTGGGTCGGGCGAGGTCCGCGGAGCAGAGGCGATCGCCCGCCAGGCGGTGACCTTCTCCCGGCTCGGCCTGGCCATTGAGCTGGCGCTGATCAACGGCGCGGTCGGGGTGGTCACCAGGCGGGACGGTGAGCCCGAGTCGGTCGCCGGATTCACCGTCAGGGGCGGCAGGATCGCCACGATCGACATTCTCGCCGACCCCGAGCGCCTCCGCCGCCTCGACCTGACTCCGCTCGACTGGTGACCCGGAGGCCGGTGGTCACATTCGCTCGTCGCCATCGGTCATACCGGTAACGACCATGAACCCAGGAGGGACAACGATGCTGAAAGAAATCGCGTACGCGACCGTGTTCGTCAGCGACCAGGACAAGGCGCTCGACTTCTACACCAACGTGCTTGAGTTCGAGCAGCGGTTCGACAACCCGACGCCCGACGGACCACGGTTCCTGACGGTCGGTCTCCCCGGGCAGAAGTTCCAGCTGGTTCTGTGGCCGGGGACACCCGGGCATGCCCAGCCGCTCAAGAGCCACACCCCAGGGGCGTACACCATCGACACCGGAAACTTCCAGAAGGCGTACCAGACGCTGAAGTCGCGCGGCGTGCAGTTCGATACCGAGGTGCTCGAGTACCCGTGGGGCTGTCTCGCGGTCTTCCAGGATCCCGACGGCAACCGGCTGCAACTGCGCGAGGTGCGAGTAGGCCGCTAGTCACCAGCCCGTCGTCGATCGAAACAGGACACCCGAGCCCAGGCTCGGGTGTCTTTCACATCGGCCGACCCTCCAGTTCCGTCGCCGGTAAGGCGGCGCTGCCCCGGATTTCCGCCGGCGGTTCGCCAGGGAGGTCGCCGTCGCCCAGCAGGTCGGCGGGGATTGGACGGCCGCCGTGCTGGCCGCCGACCCGGAGGCGGCATCGCCCTGGATCCCCACGGCGTACGTCGCAGGGCCGACGCCGCACCAGGTAGTGGGTGATCGACTTCGGCATCATCCGCCCCTTGGGTCCCACAGGCGAGCGGCCGTGCTCCTGGTGAGGACGGGATCGGGCGGCGGAGCTGTACGACCGAGCTCTCGCTGCGTGGACGCCGAACTCGATGCCGAACCCGGCCGCTTGGCGATCCATCATCCGAAGCGCCCTGCCGAGTTGTTGACGCAGCCCGACGGCGTGGATCTCCTGAGCTGGTTGCGCGAGGTGGTGCCCGATCTGCCCGAGCCTGTGATGCCGGCCGGGCAGCCCGTGGTGTCGGGGTCGGTGGTCGAGCGTTACGGCTACAACGCGACCTGTACGGACCGCTGACTCCGTACAGGTCGCTTCTTCCCGCGCCTCCGCAGGTCACGTCCCGCCCGCCTGGGCGGTCAGAGCCGGGAGGTGCGGAACGTGGTGAGTACGGCGGCGTGGTCCGAGGACCAGGCGTTGCCGCGGTGGTTGGGGACGGCCGTCGGCGTGCCCTCGACCAGGGCGCTGGAGCCGGTCACTCGGAGCGGGCCCGCGTAGTAGACGAAGTCGATCCGGTCCTGCGGCTCGGGCTCTCCCTTGTGCGGGTCGTACCCGTAACCGCCGGTGAACACCGGATAGATCGGCGACCAGGTGATGCCCGGCGCGGTCACCGGGTTCGGGTGCGCCACCCGGTAGGAGTCCCGCAGCCCCGCCTGCGCGGGCAGCACCGAGGTCGGCCACGGGACCGTTGTGTAACCGCACCGGCGCGTGTCCTTGGTCCAGTCCAGATGGGACGGGGCGTTGAAGTCGCCCGTCAGCAGCACCGGCGTACGCCGCGCCGCGGCCAGGTCCGGTGCCATCTCGCTCAAGACGGCCTGGATCTGGGGCGTGCGTCCGGAACGCTCCTCGTTGGCCAGCAGCTGTTCCTGCGTCAGCTTGCCGAAGCACGTGTCGTACGGGCCGTACGGGTTGTAGCCGAGGTGGACGTTCCACACCACGACGTCCTGGCGCTCGCCGATCCGCACCCGGACCTTCGTCGCCACCGACAGCGGGCCGCTGTCCACCGGAGCCTTGCGTTCGGTGATCGGGTAACGGCTGATCACGCCGATGTCGGTGCCCGACTGGTGATAGTCCCAGCCCAGCGCTTCGGCCAGCTCGCGGGTGGAGACGGCCGAGGTCTCCTGGAGACCCACGACGTCCACATCGGACTGGAGCAGGAACCGCAGCTCCTTCTCCCGGCCGCCGTCGACCTGGCTGCCGCTGTGCCACAGGTTGAAGCTCATCGCCTTGAGCTCGGGCACCAGGTCCTGGCCCGGCCGCCGGACGTCGATGCCGACCGTCGCCGTGCTGGTCTCGGCGCGCGCGTTGCGGGCCTCGACCCGCAGGGGCTCCGGACGCAGCGAGTCGCGCAGGCGCGGCGTCCCGGTGACCTCGCCGTCGGCCGACACGCTGATCCACCGCGGCCCGCTGACCTTGCGGAAGGTGAGCCCGTCGGTGTCCCCCCGTACCAGACCTCCCACCCTCGCGTGGTACGGGGTGAGGGCGCGGGCGTTGCGCAACTTGAAGGCGTCGGTGACGAAGTGCAGCGGCGCGTCGCTCGTGATCCGGACCTTCACCGGCGCGGCGAGCCACTGGTAGCCGTCCTGCGCCAGAGCGAAAACGAGGTAGTTGCCCGGCTCCAGCCCGTCGGTCGGCAGGGTGGCCGCACCGCTTTCCCCGGCGATGTACGTCCAGCGCACCGACGGACCGACGAACTTCTCGTCCACCGGGCCGTCGCCCGGGTCGGTGTAGAGGCCGAGCCAGTTGGTCGGATCGGGGCGGGGCGTGGTGTAGGACGCCTTGATCGGCTCGCCACGGCGCACGGTCGACGAAGCGAGTGTCAGCGCGCCGTCCGGGGCAGCGGACACCGACGCCGACGCCGGGACCGCGCCAGTGGACAGGACGAGCATCGCCACGACGAGCGACTTGAGCCAACGCATTCGCGCCTCCTTGATCTGCACCAAGCAGCGTCGGCCGGGCCGGTGACGATCATGTAAACGGGTAGTGGCAAACCGCTGGCGGCCTGGGGAAACCCTGGGCCGCGATGCCGTTGTGCGCCGATCAAGGTGCCCCGTCCGGCGAGACCTTGATGAACAGGAAGCTCGCGCTCCACACGACGGCGAGAGCCACGAATTACGCACCGACCGAACCGGCACACGCCGTCGAGTCCGCCGACGTCATTTCCTGCGCCGGCCCATGATCGCGTACGGGATCGGCACGGCGAGGGCCGTGATGGTGTCGCGAGGAGCTCAGAGCAGGCGTAGCTGCTCCGGCTCGTGCGTGACCAGCGCGGGCCGGGGCGGGATACGGCGGGCCATGGCCGCGGTGGCGCGGCCCACGCCGTGGCGTTCGGCCAGCTCCTTGACCAGGCCCGTCACCCGCTCCTGGTACGCCTTGGGCGCGTACGCGCCGCGCCCGTACAGCTCCAGATAGCGCGGCACCAGGCGCGGATGCTCGCGCGACAGCCACCCCAGCCACCACTCCCGCGCCCCCGGCCGCAGGTGGAGCACGATGGGGACGATGTGGGTGGCGCCGGAGGCGGCGATCTCCTTGACGGTGGTCTCCAGCTGGGCGGGGGAGTCGGTGAGGAACGGGAGGATCGGGGCCATCAGGACACCGCACGCGATCCCGTTGTCGTTGAGCGTCGCGCACACCTCGAGGCGCCTGCGCGGGTTGGGGGTGCCCGGCTCCACCGCGCGCCACGCCTCCGGGTCGACGAAGCCGACGGACACGCTGGTGCTCACGTCCGCGACGTCTGCGGCCTCCGTCAGCAGGTCGAGGTCCCGCAGGATCAGCGTGCCCTTGGTGAGGATCGAGAACGGGTTGCGCGCGTCGCGCAACGCGGCCAGGATGCCGCGCATCAGCTTGTAGCGGCCCTCCGCGCGCTGGTAGCAGTCGACGTTGGTGCCCATGGCCACGTGGTGGCCGCCCCAGCGTGGCGAGGCCAGCTCCTTGCGGGCCAGCTCGGCGGCGTTGACCTTGACGACGATCTTCGAGTCGAAGTCCGCCCCGGCATCAAAATCTAGATATTCATGCGTTTTTCGGGCAAAACAGTAAATACAGCGATGCGTGCACCCGCGGTAGGGGTTGATCGTGTACTCGAACGGGACCCGGCTGGCCCCCGGAACCCGGTTGATGATGGATCTGGCCCGGATCTCATAGAAGGTCATCCCCCTGAACTCGGGCGTGTCGAAGGTGCGGGTGACCGCGCCGCGAGCGAACAGCGGCACGGCCGGATCGTCCTGGCCGGGCCCGGCCAGGCGCAGGTTGTCCCAGCGCATGCCATGATTAGAACAAGAGTTCGAGCATGATCGCAAACTGAAAAGAGGTTGCAATTACCTGGTCAGGCGGGGGCTAATGATCTTCAGGGTTGGGCAGAAAGACGTCGCAGAGCTTGCGTTCGGGAGGTGCGTCTATGGCCTGGTCGCAGGACGAGGAGCGGATGCTGGCCCAGATTGAGCAGCACCTCGTCGCCGACGATCCGCGACTCGTCGCACGACTGGAGTCGTTCAACGAGCGGGTGCGTCGCAGCGAGGCGAAGGCCAAGGGGCAACCGGGCCGCCGGAGGCGGCCACGCCGCTCGACGGTCATCATCCTGATCAGCTGGCTGCTCATAGCCACGCTGGTCGCCACGCTCCTGATCATGGTGCTTCGCCACGAGGCCGCCGGCGCGCTCGCCTTGGCCGCCGCCACTTTCTAGCCGCCCCTTCACGGATCGGCGCCTTCCGGGCGCCGCAGGAACCCCCTCCCACACGCTGTGTCACCGGCCGTTCTCGGCCTGTTCATGTCGCGTTCCCGGGGTCGTCGTCGATCCGTTCCGGGGCGTTGGCCCCTGCGTCCCGTCTGCCGCGCTTGCGCCGGACCCGCGTCGTACGGCAGTCATGCCGGATGCGCGTCGCATGGTGGTCGTGGTCCTCGGCGTCCGGGACCTTTGGGTAGTCGCCTGCGGCGCGACGGCCTCAAGGACTTCCGGCGGCTTGAGGGTGTCGGCCCGAGCGGCGGGTCGATCGTCAGCGATCTGAACAGGCAAGGTGACCGAACGACTTGCGGTGCCGGCACAGGTGAACCGGCCGCCGCCACCAAGCCACTCAAGCTGGTGCGGGCAACCCTGACACCACTGGCGAGGGCCAGGCGCCGGCCTCGCGCTGAACGCACGCAAGAGGCCCGCCGGAGGTCAGCGGCGGCGTCAGGACGGCGACAGCCCCATATCAGAGCGGTCGGCGATCGTAGGGGCATCGAAAGAACACCGCACAAGGAGCACACGATGCAGAAGTTCGACACCCCCGCCCCGATCGCCGCCGTCCTGCACATCCCGGCGGGACGCGTCCAGCTCATCGCCGCCGACCAGGCCGACACCACGGTCGAGGTCCAGCCCACCAATCCCTCCAAGAGCCGTGACGTGAAGGCGGCCGAGGAGACCACGGTCGCCTACGCCGACGGCGTCCTGCGGATCGAGACCTCGGTGAAGGACCGGTACCTCGGTCCGTCCGGATCCATCGACGTGACCGTCAAGCTGCCCGCCGGCTCCCGCATCGAGGCGAAGGCGGCCGCCGCCGAACTCCGGACCGCCGGCCGCCTCGGCGAGGTCGCCTTCGACGGCGCCTACCGCCAGATCACGCTCGAGGAGACCGCGAGCCTGCGCCTGACCGCGACCGACGGCGACGTCGAGGTCGGCCGCCTGGACGGCCCCGCGGAGATCAGCACCGCACGGGGCGACATCCGCATCGCCGAGGCCACCGGCGGCAAGGTCGTGCTCCGCACCCAGTCCGGCGACATCGCGATC